>JAGQUL010000296.1 GCA_020438525.1 Thermoleophilia bacterium
GCCGGGCACCTGTGGGCGCGAGAGCACCTCTCCCCCGGCGAGCAGGAACGCGAGGCGCTGGCACAGCGCCTCGCGGACGCGATCGTCGGTGATGAGCTGCTCTGCGGCCCGATCAATCCGGCGGTGACTGCGGTCGTGGAGCAGACGACCCACGCACTCTCCTCCAGCGCGCTCGTGTGGCTGCGCGAGGCCGACGAGTCCCAGGTCGCGGCGCTCGACGAGCGAGCCCGCGACCTGATCCCCACGCTCGATGGCTGCGAGCTCGATCCGAGCACCATCGAGTTCTGGGTGCACCTCGGCGCCCGCTCCGGCGAGCTGCGGATGCTGCTCGACCAGGCAGGGTTCGCGCGCCTCGACACCTGCAACGCGCCCGAGCTGCTCGAGGCGCTCGCTCCTGATCGCTACGACACCTGCGATGCGTCCTGAACCGGTCGCCGCCGCACCACGAGGATGATCGCAGCGAACCCGATCGCGATCGCAGCCAGTGCGAGCAGTCGAGCGAGCCAATCTGCGTCGGATGAGGACGAAGATGCCGCGGCAGACGACCCGCCGCGGCCACCGCCGTTGCCGCCTCCACCAGCGCTGGCAGGTTCGGTACCGGCGGCACCCTCACCCCCGGCGTTCTGTCGTGGAGCGTTCGCGTCGATGCGCATGACCGGCGACGGATTCTCGGATTCCGCGTCACCGATCCAGCTCACGACCTGACCGTCCGAGTACTGCTGCAGCGCCTTCCACTCAATGGTGCCGGGCGTGTCGGGTGTGGACGCAAGCAGCTGGAACGCGACGAATCCGTCGCTGTCGAGCTTCCCGGTCCACTCCAGCTCGGAGATCGATCCGTTCGGTGCGGTGACCTCCTTCCGCTTCCACCCGGGCGTGGTGCCGAACGAGAACGGAATCACGCCCTCGGGCACCTGCACGGTGACCTTGGTCGTCGATTCCGGGCGCTCGTTCGGCACCAGCAGCGTCACCAGGATCGGGTCGCCCGGTGCTGCCACCGTGGGCGAGACCTGGACGTGCGCGGACGCGGTGCCGACCGCCCCGATCGCACACGCCACGGCCGCGAGCATCACGATCCTCGGCATGCGGCGCATCACTTCTTGATCCTGAAGCTGTACGAACCGGACTGCTTGTGGCCGTCGCCTGCGGTGATGTTCCACCGGACGACATATCGGCCGTTCTTCAGTCCCGAGTTGAGCCGGGTCGACACCCGCCTCACGTTGCGCGGATCCTTGGCTCCGTTGCCTCGAGAGACCTTCTTCCCCTTGGCATCGAAGACCTTGATGGTCCCCTTCTTGATCTCGCCGCTGAACGTCGTCGACGCGGTCGTGGGCGACCGCTTCAGCACACCGTTCGGCGTCGGGGTGCGCGACACGACGGTGACGTGCGCGATCGCGGTGGCCGCCGTGATCACCAGCAGCACGAGCGCCGTGGCCGTGATCCGTCGTGCTCGCGCAGGAAGTGAGTGTCTCATCCGATGTCTCCTGTATTCGATCCGATCCGCTGCCGGGGCAGGCGAGGCGACCGTTCGATGGTCGCCCGCCCACCCCGTGCGGATCAGGTTTCTGCGTGATCGACGATCCGTCAGCCGACGAGGGTCACCTTGACCGTGTCGGTGTCGCCGCCGCCGCGTGCGGTGACCGTGGCCCCGACGGTGTGCCTGGCGAGTACCTTGCGCACCTTGAGCGAGAAGGTCGGCTCTGCGATCACAGCACCGTTCGCGCCGATCGTCACGACCTTGGTGCCGAGCACGGTCGACCTGAGGCCGAGCTTCTTGGCCGCGGCCTTGGTCACGGTCACGCGGATCGTGACCTTGGTCTTCGCGTTGCCCGTCACGAGCATCGTCGCATCGCCGACGCGCAGTCGTCGCGTGACAGGTGCCACGTTCAGGGCTGCGTCCTGGAGGTCGCCGACCTGGGCCTTCAGGTCCTCGATCTGCTTGTTGAGGTCGTCGATCGTCGACTGCAGCGTCGCCTTGTCCTTCGTGAGCGTGTCCTTGTCGCTCGTGAGCGTGGCCTTGTCGTTGGTCAGCGCGGTCTTCTCGCTGGTCAGCGTGGTGATCTGCGAGTTGAGCGGCGTGGTCTCGTCACTCAGCGCTGCGCTGTAGATCGGCGACGTGGCGCCTGCCGCATCGGCCGGCCGGTACACGCCACCCAGACCGTCGCATGCCGTCTCGAACTCCGCTGCGGTGTTCGTCGCGTCGTAGGTGCCGGCGCCAAGGTTGGTGTCGAGCACCGTCTGCAGCACGTCGGTCCAGTCAGCCGGATCGTCGGCGATGTTCGACGAGCTCTTGGTGAACGGCACGTAGTTCCAGAACGGCTGGGCCGGATTCTCGTTCGCCGCGAGGATGTTCGCGGAGCTCTGCAGGTCCGACACGCCCTCGCACACCGGGTGCGCCTGCACGTCGGTCTGCGCCGCCGCGAACGTCAGCCAGTCGGCACCGGTCATGCCCCCAGACGTGCGGTAGGTACCCGGCAGTCGCTTGAGGTTGAGCATCCCGCCTTCCTGGGATCCGTTCGTCTCCTTGAGCAGCGGCGCGTAGCCGTGCTCGGCGATCACGTAGTACTCCTGCGTCGGCAACGTCGCGCCCGTGGAGTCATCCGCGAACGTGATGGCCGTGCCACCGTCGGTGACGTCGGCCTGCACCGCGGTACCGGCGCCCCCGGTCAGGAGCGCGGCGTCCGGCGCGATCGAGGCCTCGTTGGTGCTGATCTTCGCGCCCACCCACTTCACGGTGAACGGACCGCCGTCAGCACCGGTCACGTCGACGTTGCCGATGCCGATCGCAGGATCCTGCTCGAGCGCGAGCTGAACCTCGAGTGCGGTCGCGTCGAAGTCGACGGCGTCTGCACCCGCGGACGGCTTGAACGTGCCGCCCGTGGCATTCACGGTGATCGTCTGCACTTCCTGCGTCTTGTTCATCAGCGCAGTCGTCGAGTACACGCTCGGGTGTGCGAGCGCTGCTGCCGGCACGACGAGTGCCAGCAGGCTGGTTGCGGCGAGCGCCGCGATTCGGTGACAGTACGTCATCTGGTTTCCCTGGTCCTTCATGGGTCTGTGTGTGTTGTGTGTCGAACGACGTGTCAGTGCGAGCGTGTGCGCGGACGCCACGTCGGTGCCAGCAGGAAGCTGCGCGACACCGATCGTTCGGCCCGGTCGCTGCTCGGAACGAACACGATCTGATAGCGGCTTCGCGCCGCCCGTCTCACCGCGATCACGAAGGTCGCGGTTCGTCTGGTCAGTCGCGTGATTCGCGTCGCGCTCGGCTCGACCGAGCTTGCCTCGAGCAGCAGCAGCTTCCCGGGCAGCGCGGGCCACGTCTGCACGCGCACGAGCTCCACGCCCGCGCTGGTGCGTCGGCGGGTCACGCGAATGCGCGAGCGCACCGTGACCGTTGCCGTCTGTGACCCGATCGTCTCGGCAACGGCGCGCACACGGCTCGTCTCGAGCACCTGCACGCGCGCCGCGAACGATCCGTCCGAGCCTGTGACCACGGAGAACGAGCGCTCGCGCCCGGCTGCGCCGCCGGCCGGCGAGATCGTGACGTGAACCACCACGCCCTCCCGCGCCGGCAACACCGTGCCGCCCACGCGCGCCATGCCGCCTCCGACGATCACCGACGGTGCCGTGACCTCGACCGCAGTGGTCGTCGCCACCGTTCCGCCGCCGTCGCCGCCCGTCGTCCCCGTTCCACCGCCGCACGAGCCGACCACGTAGTCGGCCCCCACCGCGGTGTCGCTCGGGTCGGTGCCGCCGGGTGCCTTGTCCACCCAGTGTGGGTCGCCGTTCGCCGCTCGACCGTCGATCGTGAGCGCGATCGGCTGCCCCAGCCGCGTACCCGGCGCGATCCCCAGCGCCGAGGTCGGCACGTCGATCACCGCTGCCTGCTCGACTCCGGGCGTGACGCTGCCGGTGGTCGTCCCCATGCTCGAGAACGAGCCGCCGCCAACCCACGTGCCGTAGTCGTAGACCAGCGGCCCGGTGAGCGGTGCGCTCAGACGCACGTACCGCCGCACCCCGTCGACCGAGAACACGAGTGCGTACTCGCTTCCGGTGATCGGCTCGTCCTCGTGCTCCGGTCGCCATGTTCCATAGCGAACGCGGATCACGGCCTGCAGCGACCCGCCGGCCTCGCTCAGCCAGGCTGCGGTCACGTCGGTTCCGGTGTGGTGTCCGTCACCGACGGGGTCGGTGACCTGTGGCACGCCGTTGCAGGCGGCCGGGGGTGACGCGGCGATCGCGCTCGCTGCCCCGATCGTGGCAAGCCACGACAGGGCGACGACGACCACCGCAGCTGCGCGGTTCATCGATGGTGCTCCAGCGGGGAACGCCGTACACGTGGTCGGGCACGGCACGCTCGATGGCGACCGTCAACCGGCCGCCCGAATGCGAATCACGCGACGAACGCGGGCGGACCACGCCACCCGCAGCAGGAGACGATCCATCGGCTCGACCATGATCGGTCGATCCGTGCCAGCGCTCGCGTCGGGAGCGCCACTGCGACAGTCCGCGTCGGCCGGAGCATGCGTGCGAGGCGATGCGCGATCCGGCGGCATACGTCGAGCGCTGCGCTCCATGCGTGCCGCTCGAGGCGCAGCAGCATGACGCTCCCCACGACGGTGGCCAGCACGTGCACCGCAAGCATCGCGACGATCGAGTGGCTCGACGCGCCCTGGGTGCCGTGCAGTCCTGCCCCGTTCGACATCAGGTGCTCGTGCGCCGCGGCTGCGTGCGGGTGCAGCAGCGAGCTCGCGCCATGCACCGCGAGCTGGATGACAACCAGCCCGGAAACCAGCTGGCACGGGCCGCAGCGCTCGCGCGCGAACGTCCAGGCGTAGGCGAAGACGACAGCGAACGCAGCGACGAGGAACCACGGGTCGGGAACCATTCCCATCACGGCTGCGTGACCGGCACCGCCGATGCCCACCGAGAGCGCCGAGAACGCCGCGACGCGACGTGTGCGCATCGGCGCGGCGGCACTGATCGAATCGGCGACGGTCGACATCTCGAACGAGCATACCCGCGCCATTCGCGCCGCGCCACATCGGACCAGCTCGTACCCGGCGACTTGAGGCCAATCCGGCGTCCGTACGTCGAATTCTCCACCCGTACGGGCGCCGGAGCGGGTCTCGGTCCCTGCCGATCCTGCACCCCTCAAGCGGCATCCCGGACCGTCCGATTCGCAGACCGTGCACGCCCCACGACGCATCCACCAGCGCGACGAGCCGTTCCGCTTCCACCCCGATCGGGATTCGATCCTGCCGGTGGACGACGGCTGGCTCGTCGACCCCCGGATGCTCGCCCAGCGTGCCGACCCGCACGGCCACCTCAGCTACGAGCAGGCCTACGCCGAAGCGGTCGACGAGCTCGCCCGATCCGGCTACGGCTGCGTGCCCGACCCGACCGCCGGCGATGCCGGTCCGCAGGACCTGGTCGCCACGTGCATCGTCTACGAGGCCGAGCCGGCCGAGCACGTGCGCGAGTCCACCGACAACCGCGAGCTGCACCTGCGCCTCGTCTGCGCCATGGCGCGCATCGACGGGGCATTCGTGGGCTCCGAGCTCGGGGTCGCGCTCGAGGTCGCCGACCGCCTCGCCGGCGACTGCCCCGGCCGCCGCAAGCGCTACCGCGCGCTCGTGCGCGAGCTGTTCATCAGCCCCACCGCGCTTCCCGACCCGGTATCCCAGCTGGCCGCCCTGCCGCGGCACGAGGCGCTCGACGTCGTCGAATCCCTCAAGGCCATGGCCTGGGCCGACGGGCTGCTGCGCGCAGCCGAGCACCGCATGCTCTGCCTCGTGCACGACGCGCTCGACCTGCCCCGCGAGCTCGTCGGGGCGCTGCGCTGCAGCCCGCGCTATGTCGATCCGCTCGCTGCCTGACCCCGTGCGGCATCTCGCGGCCCCCGGGTTCCTCTCGACACAGCCACTTCCTGCGCAATTCCGATCCCGGGATTGCACAACCCCGAACGACCCGGCAGGATGCCCTTCATGATTCGACTCTCGCGCGCGGCCTCAACGTTCCTTCTCGTCGCAGTCGCGATGGTCATCGCAACCGCCACCGCCACGGCCGGGACCACCTCGTCCACGTCCGCGGCGCCCGTCACCGCACGGATCGTGGGCGGCGGCAAGCCCGACGATGCCACCTACAGTTCGATGCTGCGCTCGACCGTGGCGATCATCTCGATGAACGCCCCGAGCCAGTACGACGGCCAGTTCTGCGGCGGCACGCTGATCGACGACACCCACGTGCTCACCGCCGGCCACTGCATCGTGGAGAACGATCCCTACACCTATCGCTCCGCGCCCAGCTCGATGCGCGTGCTCGTGGGCAGCCGCACCCTCAACGACGGCTCGCTCAACCCCTCGCAGCTGATCCCGGTGCAGACGATCTTCGTCCACCCGTTCTTCAACCTCGACACGTTCCGCTACGACGCCGCCGTGCTGCGCCTGTCGCGACCGGTCACCGACGTGCCGACCGTCTCGATCCTCAGCGACGAGGAATCCGCCGGGCTCGGCATCGACTCCGCCGAGGTGCCCGCGATCGCCGCCGGCTGGGGCGACACCGACACCGAGTCCGAGGACTGCTGCTTCCCCACCGACCTGCTCGCGCTCAACCAGACGATCCACACCGACTCGACCTGCCACTCCAACCTCGACGACTCCCCCACGTGGCGCTACTCCGCCGCGTACGAGATCTGCTCGGGCGCGGTCGGCAAGGACACCTGCCAGGGCGACAGCGGCGGCCCGCTCTACGTCTCCGTCGGCGGCACGCCACGCCAGGCCGGCATCGTGAGCCACGGCGTGGGCTGCGGCGAGGGCTTCTACGGCATCTACACCAAGGCCACCGCGATCCGCAGCTTCGTCGAGTCGATCCCGGGCATCGTGCCGGGCGACACGCGCGACGGCACCCACGGGCCCGACGACTCGGGTGCGCCCACGATCAGCTCCGCCACCCCGATCAACTTCCGCCAGGTGCGCCTCAACGTCTCCCCGGGCGCCGGCCCCGCGCCGACGAAGTACACGCTCTGGCTGCGCTCCGGCCCCGCGGCATCCGCCGAGGACGTGTACCTCGGCAGCCGTACCGGAAGCTCGTTCGTCGTGAACCTGCCGTCGCGTCGCACCACCGCCCCGTGGCGCGTGCTCGTGCGCAGCCTCGTCACCAACGGCGAGAGCCCGGCCGCGCAGGTTCGCACCGGCCCGAAGGTCGATCAAATCCGCCCCACCACGCCGCGCGGCCTCGTCGCCTCGCGCAGCGGCAGCACGCTCACCGCGCGCTGGGGCCGCTCGATCGATCGCCAGAGCGGCATCGACTCCTACGACGTGCAGCGCCGCTCCGGCAGCCGCTGGGGCAAGGTCCAGCACGTGAACGGCACCCGCCTGCGCGTGCGCGCCGGCAGCGGCGGCGAGATCCGCGTGCGCGCCGTGGACCGCGCCGGCAACGTCAGCGCCTGGTCGCGCCCCGACTTCTACTGATCCGATCGTGCGACAGCGCGTGCGCTACATCGCCGGAGCATCCGGCACCGGCACGAGCACCCGCGCGCTCGAGCTGCAGCGCGCCTGGTCGAGCCACGCCGACGCGCGCCCGTGCATCGTGCTCGCGACCGACGTGATCCGCGCGCAGCTGCGTACCGCACTCGCCGCGAGCGACGCGCCCGACCTGTTCGGCGAGAGCTTCAACCTCCCCCACGCCCCCGGCGACGAGGTGGTCGACGACGTGTCGCTCACCGCGTTCGAGCGCCAGTGCTCGCCTGTGGTGCGGGCCGTCGACGCCGGCGTGGCCTACGCGCTCACCGAAGGGTGGAACGTGATCGTCGAGGGCGTGCACCTCGTGCCCGGCATGCTCGACATGCCCGCAACAGATGCAGTGGACGTGACCTACGAGCTGCTGGTCGTCGTCGACAGTGCGGAGCACCTACGCCGCCTGCGCTCGCGCGACGCAGCGAGCGACGGGCGCCGCCCCTTCGCACACTACGAGCGCAACCTCGACCGCATCCACGCAGTGCAGCGCCACCTGGCCGCACGCTTCGACGCCTGGCAGGACGACGCCGCCGACCTCGGCGTGACGATCCTCGGCGGCTGACGCCACCGGGGCTCTGCGGATCGTCCGCAGCGAGTGCGCGGCGCATTACGGTACGAACGCACCAGCGACCCCCATACCGTTCCTCCTCGTCAGTGTCACCAACGCGACTCACAAAGGATCACACCTCATGCACTCCGAACACTCCATGCGTCGCTTCTTCGTCCTTGGCGGCATCGTCGCCAGCGCCGTGCTGATCGTCTTCGGCGCAGCATCCATCTACATGGGCATCGACGGCCGCAGCGAGGTCCGCGACTCGATCGCCCGCGAGAAGATCGTCGGCACGCCCGACAGCTCGATCGCCGGCGACAAGGTCGACACCGGCACCGAGGCGAAGACCTTCGCCGCGACGATCCGCAAGCACACGCTCGAGATCACGGGCGATCGCACGTACGCCGAGATGGGTCGCTACGTCACCGCCGACGGCACCGAGACCAACGACGAGAAAGAAGCGGCCACCGATCCCAAGACGGGGCAGCCCGTGGCCAATGCCACGCGCGACCTGTGGGTCACGTCGACCGCGCTGTCGACCGCGCTCAACACGTCGTACTTCGCCGAGCAGGTCAGCACGTTCGCGATCGTGATGGGCGTGGCGCTGCTGCTCACCGGCATCGGCTTCGCCGTGCTCACCCTGGGCGTGCTGCGACTGCCCGTCACCCAGGTGCAGGTGCTGCCGGTGCGCGACACCGACCGCACCGCCACACCGAATCCCGCCTGAACCACACCCGTCGAGACCGGTAGATCGACCACACCCACGTCGATCTGCCGGTCTCGATGCGTATTCGGGGGGAGCGCACGTGCAACGCGCGGCGAGGCGGGAACGTGAGATGTGTACACGTCCACGCCACCAGGGAGGCACCATGGCGGTCCACACCATCCAGCTGAGCGACGACGAGCTGCGCATCCTGCAGTCGGCCATGCGCTCCTGGGTCAACACGTTCACCCACGACCAGCCCGACCTGCTGCACCGCAGCAAGCTGCTCGCCGAGCGCATCGACGCGGAGGCGGCGATGCCCGTCGCGGCCCCGACAGCAGGCGTCACGCCCATGTGAGTTGCACTGAGACGCGATCTGACTCGCCGCGTGGTGCAGGTCACCCGGTGGGGCGCGCTCAGGCGGCGCGGTCACCCCAGAGGAAGTCGTCCCAGTCGTCGTCGTCGAGATCGTCGTCGAGGTCGCGGAGCTTGCCGCGCCACCAGCGGCGCTTGGGGCGCATCCGCAGCAGCCGTCGCCCGCGCCTGGTGAACAGGTGGCGCAGCTGCGTGATCCCGGGCGGATGCGGCAGCCCGCCACCGCCGCCTGCGAACGCCTTGCCGGCCATCGCGAGCGGCTTGACCGCCCAGATCGCAGCGGTGCCGGTGGCGCTCGCCGCGACCGCGGCCTTGCCCTTGTGCTCGGTCGCCCACTCCTTGACGTTCTCGACCGGTCGGCGCAGGATCCCCTTGGGCTTGTCCTTCGTGCTCTCGTCCCCGCTCGCCGTGCCGCCTGCCGGATCGCCGCCGCGGCCCGACGTCGTGCCGTCACCCGCGTCGCCGGAGCCCCCGGTGTCGCCGACGGTTTCACCTGGCTGCTCGCCGGTCGCCCCTTGACCGTCCCCGCCGGGCGCCGGGCCCTGCGGGTCGCCACCGGGCGGCGGATTCGTCGGGGGCGGATTCGTCGAGCCCGTGTTGTTGGTCGGAGGCTGGTTGGTCGTCGTGTCGTTGTTGGTGTTGGTGGTGTCGGTGTTCTCGCGCAGGGTGGTGGTGGCCGGCGCGTCGGTGATCCGCGCGAACACCGGCGGGATCGTCGCCGCGCCGTAGAGCGAATCGGCGCTCGATACCGTGAACGCGACCTTCGCGGCGTGGGTGTCGGCCTCGTCCACGCGGTCGTTGATCGCCCGCACCGCGAACGACACGTACTGGTCGTGGGTGCCGGCCGGAATCGTCACGCTCGCGGGCGATACGTCGAGCTGCCCGTCCGGGCTCGACGCCGCGGTGATCTTCACGTCGCGCCTCGGATCACCAACTGCGTGGATGCGCAGGATCGATGCCTGCGTGGCGGTCTCCTCGAGCAGCACGTGCCCCTCGTCGTCGACCTGCCATCGGGCGCCGGGGCTCTTCACGAGCTTGACGGGGTCGTCGTCGCGAACGGTGAATCCAACCTCGCTCGGCGGCAGCGACGACCAGCCGGGTGCCGTGCTCGTCGGGGTGAGCTGCAGCTTGCCCGGGTGCGTCGCGGCCTCTGCGATCGTGTCGTTGAGGCCCGTGACCGACACCGTCTGTGCGATGTTCCAGTTCGCGGGCGAGAACGTGAGCGACGCCGGGGTGATCGACACCTGTCCGAGCGCGGCGCTCAGCGCCACGGTCACGTCGCTCGACGGTCGCGCCCGCAGCAGCACGCTGACCTCGACGACCTGGGTCGCGTCGGCCTCGGAGACCTGCGGATCGGCGGGCGCCAGCACGGTCATGCCGGGCTGGTCGTCGTCGCTCACCGTGACCGACAGCGAGGCAGGAACCGGCAGCGCCGCGTAGCCGGGGTCCGCAGCCGTCGCGACGATCGCGTGCGAGATCGAGACCGTCCGCGGACCGTCGACGTCTGGATCATCGACCGCGGTCACGGTGACCGTCTTTGCCGTGTTCCAGTTCGTGGAGTCGAACGTGAGGGTCGCGGGGCTCAGCGTGGCCTGCGTGCCGCTGATCGACGGGCTGACCGTGACCGTGCCGACGGGCTGGCTCGTGAGCTTCACCGAGTAGCCCACGCTCGTACCCGGCTCGGCGACCGCGAGACCGCTCGGCGGCGTGGCGATCGCGACACCCGGCGAGTCGTTGTCGGCGATCGTGAACGTGTCGAACGTGCTCTGACCCTGGTACTCGGTGTCGAGCGTGTCGACGCTGCCGGTGCCGATCGAGTAGGTGACCTGGCCGGACGTGTCGGGCTCGTCGAGGAAGTCGTCGGGGACCGACACGGTGACGGCCTGGCTCGTCGACCAGTCCGCCGACGTGAAGGTGAGCGTCGCGGGCGACACGTTCAAGGTCGGGTCGGCGGTCACGTGCACCACCACGTCGCTCGTCGGCTGGGCGCGCAGCTGCACCTGCATCGTTACCGACTGCCCCTCGACGATCGACGACACGCCACCCGACGGCGGGATCGACAGGATGCCCTTGGTGTCGGTCTGGAACACGCTGGTCCAGGCTCCGTACCCGACGTGACCGACCTGATCGGTCGCTGCGACGCGGTACTTGTAGCACGAGTTCGATGCGACGGTGGGATCGCTCCACCCCGTCGGGAAGGACAACGCGGTGAACGGCCCGTCGACCATTGCCGCCCCGGACCACGCGCCGGAGCAGCCGGTCTGCGAATCGCGCTCGATCCTGATCGAGGCGATGCCCGAGCCGGCTCCGTCGTTTCCAGCGGTCAGGTCGAGCTCCGGTGCGGAGCCGGACGTGACGCCAGCCGAGTAGGCCGCGAGGAACCCGGTCGGCGGATCGGGGTCGGCCTGGACGTCGATCGTGTAGGTCTGGGAGTTTCCGCTCGCGTCCTGCACGTCGACCAGCAGCGAGTCGCTCGTCGCACCGTTCGACCAATTGAGCTGCAGCTCCCACGGCGAGGACGTGACGGAGTAGGTTGCCCACGACCACAACCCGCTGTCGGTCGCCGTGATCTGCGACACGCTCGAATACGGATCGTTCGGCGCCATCGCAAGCGTGGCGGAGCCCGTGGACGACGTGTCGAACCAGAAGGTGCCGGTGCCGGAATCGAGCCACGTGCCGATCGCCGGAGCTGCCGCGAAGTCGGGCGTGATCGTCGGCGCGGTGTTGTCGACGACGATCACGGCCGTGTCGGTCGCCGTGTTGCCCGCTGCATCGGTCGCGGTCACGGTGATCACGTATGAGCCGTCGGGAACGGCGGGCGCGCCTGTCACATCCCACGTGCAGGACCACGTCGCGCCGGGGATCGTCGGCGTGCACATCGAGCCGCCCGGCGCGTCGGAGCCGGTCCCGAGCGTGATCGTGCTGCCGCTCGAATCGCCGAGCGTTCCGGAGACGTAGACCGGTCCGGAGTAGGTTCCGGCCACGCCCGGGTCGATTGCCAGGGTCGGCGCGGTGCGATCCACCATCACGGTCTCGGCCGCATCAACCGTCGCGTCGATGCTCACGCCGTTGCGCGCCAGGACACGGAACCGATAGCACAGCCCGTCGGCGACGGGCACGGTCGTGGTACCCGGGACCGCCGCCGTGACGTCGGACCATCCGGTTCCCCATGTGGAGCAGCCGCCCGCTCCGTCGAGCGTGGTGGTCAGCTGCTGCAGCTTCGCAACGACGATCCCGGTGTGAGGATCGTTCACGCCGATCGTCGACCAGCTCACGTCGACGGTGGAGGCGTTGGTCCAGCCTGCGGTCGTCGAGACTGCGGCCGCACCCATATCGGGGCCCGAGGTGTCGATGCGGAGCCAGTTCGCGTAGTTCGACTGACCCGCAGGCTCGAGCGTCCTGACGTTGCCGACGTTGTCGGTCACGACCAGGCGGTACTGGTAGCAGGCGTCGCCGAGCGGCAGCTGCTCCGGCAGGGACGTTCCCGTGAAGCCGTCCACATCCGACCAGCCGGATTCCGGATCGGCGATCGTCGCACATGTGCTGCCTGCCAGCGTCGTGGCGCGGCGTTCGAGCTTCGTGTCGTGGACGCCCGACCCTGCGTCCGAGATCGTGCCGATGTTGATCGACGGCGTGGCGATGGTGGTTCCCGCACCGATCGTCGGAGAGACGTCGAAGCTCGAGACGGAAGGCATCGAGTTGTCGATCGTGACGTAGACGTTCGCCGTCGAGCCGCTCGACGCACTGGAACGCCCGGCGTTGTCGTCTGCAGTGATCGCGAGCGACCCGGTCATGCCGTCGGTGGTCGCGCCGGACACGAACCGGTACTGGCGGCTGTAGTCGACGTCCGTGACGTATGCGGCGTCGGGCACGCGGCTGAACGAACCGCTGGCATCCCACTGCAGGTCCGCGTATGCCTGTCCGTCGTTCTCCCACCAGTTGGCCTCGAAGCGACGGGCCTCGCCGGCGCCGATCGTCGCCGGCGCCTGCACGGTGCCGGGCATGTTCGGGGTGCCGACCCACTCGTCGAAGACGTTCCAGGTGCCCGGGAGCGGCCCGGTCCCCGTGGCGGCAAGCTTCATGCGGAATCCGTTGTCGGCATCGACCTGCAGGGTCGCCGGCGCGCCACCCGACGCGGGCGCGATCAGGTATCCGGTCCACCGACACGCGAGCAGCTTGTAGCTCTGGTTCGAGTCGTTGGCGTCGTCGTAGCTGAAGCCACCTGCCGCGGCGAGCTGCGCCGGCCGCGAGGGATACTGGTCGATGCGCCCCGTCGATCCGTTCGCGTATCCGATGTTGCGGTCGATGGTCTCGCCCAGGAAGTTCGCGGCCATCGCGTCGTTGTCGCGGTAGCACCCGAGCTTGGCGCCGCGGGGCTTGCCGTACTGCGCGCCCGCGGACGGCGACCACGTACCGAGGTCGGGAGAGTCGAGCTCCGGCCAGTCCACGGTGCCGATGCCGCTGGCGGCCGCGTACGTGCCGGCGCCTGCCGCGTACTGGTCCCAGGCGCGCGTCACTACGGTGAACGACGGATGCGCCACCGCACCGTCGGTGTGGACGTACACCGTGTTGCCGATCACGTGGGTCGCGTCGCTGGGGTCGCCCGCGGGCGCGTTCTCCGTGATCTTCGCGAACTCGATGTGCGGGTCCATGGTGTCGCTCTGGTCGCGCCACGCAGCAACGGTGCCGACGCCACCGGCGACCACCACTCCCGCGCGCGCCCGAATCTCGTTGACCGGCTGCGACACGAACGCGAGCGGCGGTGTCGGGCCCCAACTGGACGAGCCGTCATCGGTGGAGAGCGCTCCGAGGTTGCCTGGCGGGCTGGTGCCGGCGATCGAGGCGATGTCTCCCGAGTAGAACAGGTCGCTCGATCCCGCATCGAGCCCGGTGACCACGCCCGACCGTGGCTTGATCCAGGTCGGCGTGCCAACGCTCACGGGCACCCGCACCACTCCACCGGAGCCTGTGATGGTGCCGTTGACGTTGCTGAAGCCGCCAGCCAGGTACAGGTCGTTTCCGTCCGGGGACACCGACAGCGACTCGACTGCGCCGCCGGTCACGGTCACGGCGTTGCCCGTCAGGTTGCCGAGCGCGTCGACCGTGTCGAAGTAGCTGCTCGACCCGCCCAGGAGCTTGATGAAGGAGCCGCCGACGTAGGCGATTCCGCCGTACGCATCGATGTCGTTGACGGTGCCGACGGTTCCCTGCCACGTCGTGGGGGCGTCGGTGATCGTCCCGTCCAGTCCGACGGCCGCGAGGTTCGCCCAGCCGGTCTGTCCGATCACCGTGCTGAACGAGCCACCGAAGACGAGGCGCGTCGACCCCGGCGACCCGTTGTCGAGCACCGCCAGTGCGTTGATGCGCTCGCCGCTTCCCGACACGTCGGGTGCACTGAACCAGCCGACGTTCGTTCCCGTTGCCGCGTACCTTGCAGCGAGGTTCGGCGTACCGGAAGATCCGCCGCCGACGTACACCACGCCGTTGTGAACGGCGAGCGCACGCACCACCCAGCCGACGCCCGCACCCCACGGCAGCACGCCGCCCGACTCCACGTCGATTGCCGCGAGGTTGCTCCTGGTGGCGCCGCCGATCGACGAGAAGCTGCCGCCGAGCAGCACGTCGCCGGAGGTGAATCCGATCGCGCCCACGGTGTTGGACACGACTGTCGGAAGCGGTTCCACCACCGCGGTCGTCGTTTCGATCCGCACGACCCGCTTGTTGCCGCCCACCGCGAACTCGCCGACGGCGTACAGGTAGCCGTCGTGGAGCGCCAGCTCTTCGACTCCGTTGGTGGACGCGTTGGTTCCCCATGGGGCCAGCGCACCGTCGCTCCACTGCAGGCGGGCAAGCGCTCCGGTCGAGGTCCCACCGATCATGTTGAACGCACCACCCGCGTACACGTACGTCGAGTCGGAGGTCACGGCGGTGACCACGGCGCCCGGGTCGGGATGGACCCACGCCGATGCGTCACCGTCGGTCAGGTCGAGGGCGGCGACGTACTTCGTGCCGGGCGCGCCGCTGATCGACGTGAAGTCGCCTGCGACGAGCAGGCTCGAGCGTGCGACGTCGACGTGTGCATCGTAGATCGTCGTGCCCGCGACGCTCCCGAGGGACGTCCAGCCGGCGGTCTGGTCAGCGCCGGTCGATGCATCGAGCCGCAGGATCGGCGAGATCGGTGTGACGCCACCGTAGTTGTCGAAGCTGCCGACCACGTAGACGTACGAGCCGTCGGCGACGATGTCCCGCACCGAGCTCGTGAGCCCGGTGATCCCCTGGGACCAGGATCCGAGCAGCGTCACCGACGTGGACGGCCCGGACACGTCCAGCGCGGCCAATCGGGTGCCGCCGACCGACGTGCCGCCGAACTTCGTGAACTCGCCGCCGACGATCAGCTTCGTGCCGGAGTCGGCGAGCGCGAGTGCGTTGACCGCGCCGTTCGGGGTGGTGCCACCGGCCCACGACATGTCGAACGTGCCGAGCGCCGTGACGTGAACGAGGTTCTCGCGCGGATATCCGTCAACGGTCGTGAAGCTGCCGCCGACGTACCAGCCGCCGGCACCGTCGCCGATGATGCGCCGCACCTCGCCACCTTCGAACCGTGGCCAGCGACCTGCCTGCTGACCGGTCGCGTAGTCGACGCGAACGCTCGCTCCGGTGTCGGGACCGACGTATGAGAAGTCGCCGCCGATCCATGCGGTCGCTCCATCGGCGCTCGTCTCCACGGCGTTGACCGCGCCGTCGGTGAACCAGCGGTGGGTCGGCGTCGCGGGCGGCGCGGCAGAAGCGGCCGGCGCAAGTGCGGCCAGCAGCACCGCGAGCAGTCCGAACGCTGCAAGCAGGCTGCGACCATGCGGCCACGCGACAGCACGCGCGCGTGGGCGCGGCGCTCGTGGGTAGCTTCCATGCGTGGCGTTCGCGTGCAGCGTCTGGTCCTTCGGACGCGGTTCGACCCATCACGCATCGTCCGATTTGCATCGAACCTTGAATGATCCGACCCGGCTCGGCCCGATCGACCCATGCAAACTTCGTGAGGTCGCATTCGCGTCGGTTCATCGTCGATTGCGCCGTGAACCGAGCGACGACGATCGGCCGATGGTCAGGCATGGGGTCGGGAACCGTGCGATCGTCGTCTCAAGCCGCCGCTGCGCGCGTCGATGGCGGATGCATGTGCTTCTGGCGCGCGTACATGAGGCGAGGCGGCCGGCGCACGTCGACTGCGGTGGTCGTCGTCGCCTTGCTGCTGCTCGGGCTGCTGGTGCTGCCGCAGGTCGCGCTCGCCGGGATGCGACCGGCAATGCCGAGGCACGGATGGGTCACGGGCGCGACGACCACCAGCGTCACGGTGCGCTGGCTGAAGGTCCCCGGTGCGGTGACGTACGACGTACGGGTTGGTGGACGACGTGTCGGCACGGTTCGCGCGACGAGCGCGCGTGTGAACGGGCTGGCGCCGGCGTCGTTCGCGAACGTGCAGGTCGTGGCGCGGCGGGGGCGTCTGGCCAGCGTGCCGAGCGATCCGATCCCGGCGGTGACGCGGGCGAGCGGTGCGTGCACGAGGTGGGTGTCGTCGACGCGCGGGTCCGATGCGGGTGCCGGCACGCAGGCATCGCCGTGGCGCACGATCGGCAAGCTCGTGGGGGGCTGGCAGGCCGGCGACGTGGGCTGCGTGGAGGGTACGTTCGTGGAGGACGTGTCGATCTTCCGGGGCGGCGATTCGGCGCGGACGCCGGTGACGCTGCCCTCGGCGCCCGGCACGCGGGCGAGCCTGCG
>JAGQUL010000297.1 GCA_020438525.1 Thermoleophilia bacterium
GCACCTGTGGTCGCTCGCGGTGGAGGAGCAGTTCTACGTGGTGTGGCCGCTCGTGCTCGTGGCGATCGCGCGACGACGCGGAACGATCGGCAAGGTCGCTGCCGTGACCGGTGTCGCGGCGCTCGCGACCGCCGCGTTCGGACTGGTCGCGTACGCGCTCGGCGCATCGCCGGAGCTGCTCTACTACGGAACCGTCACCAACGCGTCGCCGCTGCTCGTCGGCGCGACCCTCGCGATGGTGTGGCGCCCGGCACGCCTCGCCCGGCTCGCGCAGCCGCTTCGACGAAGCACGGTGGAGATCGGCGCTGCTGCGGCGCTTGCCGGCGTGCTGGTGGCAGCGCTGCTGCTCGACGGAACCGGACACGCGTTCTACCTGGGCGGCCAGCTCGTCGTGTCGCTGATGGTCGCGGTGCTGATGGCGCTCGTGGTGCTGCCGACGCCGAGCGTGGTGGGGCTCGTCTTCGAGAACTCGATCGTGCGCTGGGTCGGCACGCGGTCGTACGCGATCTACCTGTGGCACTGGCCGGCGCTGGTGCTGATGCGCGGCTCGCGCCCCGAGCTCGCCGAGTGGTGGATCGCACCCGCCGCGGTGGCAGCGACGTTCGCGCTGTCGGAGCTGTCGTGGCGCGTGGTGGAGCGACCCACGCGCCGGCTCGGCACGGGGCGGCCGACGACTACGTGGACGACGATCGCGCTCGGGCTCGTCGCCGCATCGCTGCTGGTGTGCGTCGTGTTCGTGGCGAGCCCCGCGAAGGTCACCGGGCAGTGGCCGCCGCGCGAGGTGGTCCAGGCCGAGCTCGCGGCGAAGGGCGAGCTCTACGGATCGCCGGTCACCGGCAGGGGCACGGTCGGCGCCGGCGGCGCGACGGTCGACACGGTGCAGGCCGGATCGGTGACGCTGAAGCGACCGAAGGGCCTCGTGGTGTTCGTCGGCGACTCCGTGCTGCTTGGTGCCAGCGCCGGCGTGGTCGACACGATCGGCGAGCCGGTGATCGTCGACGCGAAGGTCGGGCGCTACTCGCGCGAGCTCGTGTCGACCGTGGCCGAGCTCGAGCGCACCGACCGGCTTGGTCCGACCGTGGTGCTGCACGTCGGCCAGAACGGCCCGTTCACGCGAGCGGACCTGCGCGACGTGATGCGGATCGCCGGCGAGGACCGCAAGGTGTACTTCATCAACTCCGCGGTCAGCCGCGACTGGGCCGAGCCGACCGATGACATGCTCCTGCACAACCTGCCCGACTACCCGAACGCGCGGATGATCGACTGGAAGTCGGTCTCGCAGGGGCACGCCGAGTACTTCGTCGCCGACGGTGTGCATCTGACGCCCGACGGCATCACCGCGTTCTCCGAGCTCATCCGTGCCGCGATGTTCGAGCGCACGCGCGCCGCCGCGAAGTAGGCGGGTGCGCGCCTTGGTGCGTCGGGTGCCGTGAAACGCGGCCGTCGCCCGACGCGACGTACGGGTGGGAAGGTCGCCACGGGCGGCCACGTCGAGGCGATCGGGGGAATCATGGACGTCGCAGGCATCGGTGGGCTGGTGAAGGTCGCGCGCATGCAGCTCGGTCACGCGTCGACGCTGTCGGAGGTCATCGCCGGCTCGACGCCGACCGTCGCACGACTGGTCGACGGCGACATGCGATCGGCGATCGAGTCGGCGCGGGGCGCGATCACGCTGCTGCGCGCCGAGGGCGCCGGCAACGTGCACGTCATGATCAACGCCGACCGCGTGCTCGGCCAGATCGGAAAGATGGGTGACGACATCGCGGCTGGCGGCCTGCCGCGTGCTCGCCGCTTCGAGCTCGCGAGCCAATTCCTCGACTGGATTCCCGGCACCTGACCCGCGGACGATAGGATTCGCGGACGCCCATGGCCGCAGATCCCTCCCGCATCCGCAATTTCTCGATCATCGCGCACATCGACCACGGCAAGTCGA
>JAGQUL010000036.1 GCA_020438525.1 Thermoleophilia bacterium
AGAACGACATCCTCAAGGAGTACGTCGCACGCGGGAACTACATCTTCCCGCCGCGTCCCTCGATGCGGCTCACGGTCGACACCTTCGCGTGGTGCGCGCAGCACGCGCCGCGCTTCAACACGATCTCGATCAGCGGGTACCACATCCGCGAGGCGGGCTCGACCGCCGTGCAGGAGATCGCGTTCACGCTCGCGCACGGCATCGCTTACGTCGAGGCCGCGCTCGAGGCCGGCCTCGACGTCGACGAGTTCGCCCCGCGCCTGTCGTTCTTCTTCAACGCGCACAACGACGTGTTCCAGGAGGTCGCGAAGTTCCGCGCGGCGCGCGAGCTGTGGGCGCGCACGATGCGTGACCGGTTCGGTGCCACGAACCCGAAGTCGATGGCGCTGCGCTTCCATGCGCAGACGGGCGGTTCGACGCTCACCGCACAGCAGCCCGAGAACAACATCGTACGCGTGGCGCTGCAGGCGTTCAGCGCCGCGGGTGGTGGCGCGCAGTCGATCCACACCAACGGGT
This sequence comes from Thermoleophilia bacterium, assembly GCA_020438525.1. The sequence goes on from JAGQUL010000036.1 coordinate 517, forward strand.
TCGACGAGGCGCTCGCGCTGCCGACCGAACGATCTGCACAGATCGCGCTGCGCACGCAGCAGGTGCTGCAGGCCGAGAGCGGGATCACTGCCACGGCAGATCCGTTCGCGGGCTCGTACTACGTGGAGTCGCTCACCGCCGAGCTGCTCGTGCGCGCCGAGGCGCTGCTCGCCCAGGTCGACGAGCAGGGCGGCGCGGTCGCGTGCGCCGACAACGGCTGGACCAAGGACCAGATCGAGCAGTCGGCCTACGACTACCAGCAGGCGGTCGAGTCGGGCGAGCTCGTGGTGGTGGGCCAGAACGCGTACGTCGACGAGCACGAGGTCGAGCCGGAGCTGCAGCGCATCGATCCCGCGATCGAGGCCGACCAGGTCGACCGCCTTGTGGCGTGGCGTGCGTCGCGCGATCAGGCGGCCTGTGACGCGGCGCTCGTGGCGGTGCTCGACGCGGCTCGCTCGACCGACAACATGCTGCCCTCGATCCGCGAGGCGCTTCGCAGCGGCACGACGGTGGGCGAGGTCTGCGAGCTGCTGCGCGGCGAGTGGGGCACGTTCGACTGATCCGGCCGGCGCTGCGGCCCACGCCGCAGCTTCGCGAGCGATCGCTCGCGGGCGCGGTCGGCGGCGACGCGCGGATCGTGATACCGGTCCGGGGAGAAGAGCACCAGCTGCATGGACCCCCGATATCGGCAGGATCAGCCGCTGGCTTGACCGCGATTCAGGGTCGCCATGCCCCGGCGCGTGCCTCCACTGCCGCAAGCGATGCCGGAGCCGGCAATGCATGCGCCTCGCAGGCCCAGCGGATCGACGCGCAGGCCTCGCGCAGCTGCGTGAGGTGCAGGTTGTGGTGCTCGGCTCGATCGAAGTCGTCGAACGCGACGAACGAGCATGCGAGCCCCGACATCCACGCCGCCCATGCGTCGTGATCGGGCTCGGTCGGTGCAAGCACGCGTCCCGCCGGTCCGCCGGCGGCGCGCACGCCGCACTCGCCCCACGCATGGTTGAGGCGAGGGTTGCCGATCGACGCGCCGGTCCAGTCGACGAGCACCGCGTGCTCGCCGCGGCTGCACCAGTTCTGCAGCCACAGGTCGCCGTGTACCAGCCCGCTGCCCGAGCAGTCGACCTGCGTGGCCGCGTCGGCGAGCGCCGGGCCGTGCTCGTCGATCCATGCCTGGTCGACCACGCCGAGCTCGACGATCGCACGTGACCGTTCGAGCAGGCGCGGCCAGCCGCAGCCACGGAACGGCTCCTGCGCCGTGAGCGTCGCGAGATCGCCGGGCGGGGTGACCGTCGCGACGTGGTCGAGCGTCCGGCGCAGCCCGTCGGCGCGTGCCTGGTCGAGCGGCGCACCCCATGCCGCGTCCGACAGGTCCTCCACGACCAGCACGCTCGGCGTTTCGTGCTGCTCGCTGCCGGCGCGCCAGGCATGGATCTGCGCGACCCATGGCACCCCGAGCAGCTCGAGCGCACGGTGCTCGTTCTCGACCCCGTGTCGACCGACCGCGCGCGCACGCATCGCCTTGACGAAGCGTCGCTCGCCATCGTCGAGCTCGACGATCCAGCGCCCCGCGGGCGAGTACGCGCCGTGCTCGTTCGTGAGCCGACGAACGGGAACCGCTCCGTCGAGTCCGAGCTCGACCAGCCACGGGCGCAGGTCCTCCCAGTGCTCGAAGTGCGCCGGATCAGGCATCAGCGCATGCGACGAACGACATCGACGATGCCGTCCTTGCCGACCTCGACGTCCCACGTGGAGCCGAGTGCATGGACGCCCTTCCAGGTCACGCCGTGCAGCCAGTCGGGCAGCGCCGAGCTGGTTGCCACGAGCGTCGTGCCGTTGGAGTCGGGCTCGAGCCCGAGCGCGATCCGCAGCACGTACAGCGGCGCCGCACTGGCCCACGCCTGCGGGCTGCATGCAGACGGCAGCGAGGCCGGCTTGTCGGATCCGGCGCGCGGCTCGCCGCTGAACAGCTCCGGCAGTCGCCCGCCGTTCGCCGCGGCCGCATCGAACAGGTTCCGTGCCAGGCGCAGCGCCGACTCGCGGTCGTAGCGCGAGATCCCGGCGATGCAGATCGCGGTGTCGTGCGGCCAGACGCTGCCGCAGTGATAGCTCGCGGCGTCATAGCCGAGGTCGAGCGTCGACATCGTGCGGATCCCCCAGCCCGAGTCGAGCGCGTCGCTCGTGAGCTGCTCCACCACGCGCGTGCGCGTCATCGGGTCGCCGATCGCCTCGGTCCAGAGCAGGTGTCCCGGGTTCGAGCACAGCGAGTCGACCGCGGTCCCGCTGGAGTCGACGGCCTGTGCGAGGTACCCGCCCACGCGCGGATCCTCGGGCCCGCTCATCCGAACGGGCGGCAGCTCGACCATGAATCGATCGACGAGACGACGCTCGAGCAGCCGCGCCGTGGCCGACCACTCCGAGCCGATCACGTCGTCGTCCCATGCACTCGATGCGAGGCGGGCCGCACTGCGCAGCGCGGCCACGGCGTAGCCCTGTGCCTCGATCGGGCGGATCAGTCCGTGCACCGGCTTTCCGGTGCTGTCGCGCTGGGAGTCGGCCGAGTCCTTCCACGACTGGATGTCGAGCCCACGCTCCGCGCGCCGCCAGAATCCGAGCAGTCCGAGCTCGTCCTCCTCCACGCGCGAGAGGATCCAGCCCACCGCCGCGCGTGCGGACGCTTCCAGCTCGCGAGCCAGGTCGTCGCTGCCGGTCCAGCGCGCGTGCTCGGCGAGCAGCATCAGGAACAGCGGCGTGGCATCGACGGAGCCGTAGTAGCGCTCGTGCCAGCGCTGCGCGGCGACGCCCCGGCGCTCCTCGTGCACGATCTTGCCGGGCTCGGCATCGGTTGCGACGTCGTAGGCGGTTGCCTGGGTGGCAGCGAGGTGCCGCAACGTGGCGGCGGCGAGGTCCGGATCGACCGGCAGCGCCATCCAGGATGCGAGGATCGCGTCACGACCGAACACGGTGAGGAACCACGGCACGCCGGCAGCGAGCGTGGTGCCCTCCTTCTCGTCGATCCGCAGCGATGCGAGATCCTCCACGCTCGTGCGAATGATCGACGACAGGTCGGCGGCGCCGCCCACGAGCGGGCGCGCCTTGATCCAGTCGGACGAGCGGTCGCGGTGCTCCTGCGCGATCACGTCGAACGAGCGTGTCTGCGGTGGGTGCGTGTCGCTGGTGAGCGCCCATGACGCGCGCATCTCGACGTGCACGTCGACGGGCGAGGTCTCCGTGTCGGGCACGGTCCAGCGCCACGAAGCGGTTCGCGGCGTGCCGTCGATGCGAATCGGCGCGTCGGAGCGGGCGACTCCGTCGCTGTCGTCGAGCTCGGCGCCGGTGCATGCCACGGCGATGCGCATGCGCGCATCGGGGCGGGCATCGCCGAGCCCGAGACCGGTACCGGGCCCGCGTTCGCCTGCCGGCGGATCGAGGATCAGGTCGCGCACCTCGAACAGGTCGGTGCCGTCGAGCTCCACGACGAGCAGCACGCCGGTGCCGGGCTCGACGTTGGCGAGCTTGAACTGCACGGCGCAGCCGTTCTCGTCGATCGCGACGTTGCCGGCCACGGCGATCTCGCGCTCGGCGCGGAACACCTCGACGCGGCGGATCAGGCGCAGGTCCTCGGCGTAGATGCCGCGGTCGCCGTAGCCGTCGAGCAGGCCGTCGGCGGCGGTGCGCGCGAACGCGCGACCGCTCACGATGCTCCGGTCGGTGGGGCGCTGCACGACGCGGGTCATCGAGCGGCCTCCGCACGATCGAATCCGAGCATCTGCATCACGTCGGTGAAGTCGTCCCACGCCTCGTATGCATGGCCGTGCTTGTCGAGGTAGCTGGCAAGGCTGTCGCGCGCGAAGACCCGATCGGCGGACTCGGCGCCGCAGCGATCGCTGAAGCCGTCGCCCACGAACACGACCGTCGTCTCCGGCGTTGCGTGCTCGGCGCGCAGCTGTGCCACGTCGTGCCGCTTGCACGGCTCGCCGCACAGGTCGCACTCGGGCAGGTCGCGCCAGGTCACGTGGCCGCCGGTCTCGTCGAGGCGGATGCTGTTGGCAACGAGCGGAACTCGGCCGTGCAGCCCGGCGTTGTGCAGCATCGGCTCGATGAACTCGCGAAAGCCGCTCGAGAGCAGCACCGCGGTGGCGTCGTGCTCGTCGGCGGCGTCGAGGAACTGCTCGAACCCGTCGCGGAGCGGGATCTCCATCGCGACCTCGAGCATCGCGTCGAGCCCGACGCGAACGTCGCGGAACTCGGCAGAGAGCACCTCGCGCAGGGTCAGCTCGCGCCGCCCGAGCTTGCCTTCGAGCCCCGCGAACGTGTCGGGAGCGAAGCGTCGGGCGAGCGTCGAGTTCGTGTCACGGGCGGTGACGGTGCCGTCGAAGTCGCAGATGATGAGCATGCCTGCTGGAATCTACCGCGATCGGCGATTTCGTACCGGGATCCGCAGGCGCGATCGGCGGCGCTGCAGGAAGCACTAGGATCCTCGGCCATGGAGACTGCCACCACTGCGACCCCGCTCGAGGAGCTCGAGCGCCGGTCCGAGCTCGCCCTGCATCCCGGATCCGAACGCGCGGTGACGCGCCAGCACGAGCGCGGGAAGCTGCTCGCGCGCGAGCGCATCGACCTGCTGCTCGATCCGGGCTC
>JAGQUL010000037.1 GCA_020438525.1 Thermoleophilia bacterium
TCGAGGATCTTCACCGGCTCGCCCATGTCGAGCACGAACACCTCGCCGCCCTCGCCCATCGCGCCGGCCTGCACGATCAGCTGCGCCGCCTCGGGGATCGTCATGAAGAAGCGCGTCATGCGCTCGTCGGTGAGCGTCACCGGGCCACCACGCTCGATCTGGCGCCGGAAGATCGGGATCACCGATCCCGACGAGCCCAGCACGTTGCCGAACCGCACCGCCATGTAGCGCGTGTGGAAGCTGCGCTCGGCGAACGCCTGCACGACCCACTCCGCGAGCGCCTTGCTCTGGCCCATCACGGTGGTGGGCTCGACCGCCTTGTCGGTGCTCACCAGCACGAACCGCTCGACGCCCACGCGCTCGGCGAGCTCGCAGCACACGCGCGTGCCGATCGTGTTGTTGCGCACTGCCTCCGCCGGCATCGTCTCGAGCATCGGCTGGTGCTTGTAGGCCGCGGCGTGGAACACCACCTTCGGACGATGCGACTCGAACACCGTGCGCATGCGCGGGCGATCGGTCACGTCGGCCAGCTCGATCGCCACGTCGCTGAACCCGCGCTCGTGCAGCAGCTCCTGCTGGATGTTGAAGAGGTTCTCCTCGGCGTGCTCGACGAGCACGAGCTTCGACGGCTGCATCGACGCGATCTGCCGCACGAGCTCGGAGCCGATCGATCCACCCGCGCCGGTGACCAGCACGACCTGACCGGTCAGGTACGCCGCGATCCGCTGCAGGTCGACCTCGATCGGGTCGCGCCCGAGCACGTCCTCGACCCGCACCTCGCGGATCTGGCTCGCCAGGCTGCCGGCATCGCCGCCGCCGAGCACGAGCTCGTGCATGCTCGGCAGGATCCGCACCCGCACGTTCGCGGCGCGGCACTTCTCGACGATCCGTCGCACCTCGCTGCCGGGCGCGCTCGGCATCGCGATGATCACTTCCTCGGCGCCCGCGTCGGTCGCGTGCAGCGCCACGTCGTCGGTCCGCCCGAGCACCGGAACCCCGAGGATCCGCATGTCGTGTTTGCGCGCATCGTCGTCGACCAGTCCGATCGGCACGAATCCGAGCGGCTGGCGCTGCGACTCGCGAATCAGCAGGTGCCCCGCGCTGCCGGCGCCGGCGATCAGCACTCGCGTGCCGCCGTGGTCGCGATTGCGCGCGGGGCCGCCCACGAGCGTCGGGCGCTCGAAGATGCTGCGCGCCACCAGGCGCAGGCCGCACAGGAATGCCACCGCGAATCCGAGGTCGTACACGAGCACGCTGCGCGGGATGTCGACCGCCTGCAGCGGCGGGTCGAGCGGCGGGAAGATGTTGACGTACGCCACGACGCTCAGCCATGCGAGCACGACCCGCACGAGCACCGACTCCATGTCCTTCACGCTCGTGTAGCGCCACATCTTGGCGTACATGCCGGTAGCGATGAACAACGCCACGTTGATGAGCGCGACCCATCCGATCGTGGCGAACATCGCCCGCTCGTAGAACGCCGGCGTGCCGTTGTCGAAGCGCACGAAGAACGCGAGCCACCACGCAAGGCTGGCGAACGCGGCATCCGCCACGACCTGCCAGATCCGGTGCCCGCGCATGAGCACCAGCACCCTGGTGCGGATGCCCGCCTGCAGCGCGCGGAGCAGTCGAGTTCGCGCGGGTTCTGCGTACTGCGGTTCTTCGGGGCGTCGAGGCATCATGGAGATTGTACAAACGAGACTGCCGGAACCTGCGCACGCGGGCCCTCCAACGGGCAGGACCGGCGGTCGCCGTGGCCCCAGTCGGTCACGCCCGGGCGAGCACCGGCAGCCCAGCCAGCAGCAGGTCCAGCAGCTGCTCCGGGCTTCGGTCGACGACGAGCTGCGGCCGCGACCCGCGCGCGCTCCGTCGTTCGATCTGCACCTCGTCGGCGCTGCGGAGCAGTCGCAGGCGTCCCTGCGCGAGCAGGCGCTCGTCCACGCCGCCCATCCGCCCGGCGAACACGGTGTACACAGGCACGCCGAGCGCCGCGGCCTCGCGGTTCATCGTGCCGCCCGCGCTCACCACGAGGTCCGCGGTCGCCACCAGCGACGCCCCGTCCACGGCCACGCGCGGGATCCGAACGCGCTCGTCACGCCCGATCGCCGCCTGCAGCGCCACGCGCTGCTGCTGCGTTCGCGGCAGCACCACCGCCACCGCGCCGCTCGTGCCGCGCACGCGATCGAGCACCGCCGCGAACACGTCGTTGGTGATCCCGCGGTGATACAGCGCCATGTCCGCCGGCGGGCGCAGCACCACGAGCACCTCGTCGGAGTCGATGTCGAGCTGCGCGCGCACGCCCGCAGGATCGAGCGCGCCGGCATCGAGGTAGTACTCCTCCTTGAGCCCCGGGTAGGTCACCACCTTGCCGGCCGCGCCGTACTGGTCGAGCCGCTCGAGCGGGATCGAATCCGGCACGGCAACCCGCCAGCTCCAGCGGCAGTTGGTGCGGTGCTGGGTCCGCGCCCACTCGTAGTCGAAGATCGTCACGTGCGGAATGCCGCGTCGGCGCGCCACCAGCGGCAGGTCGGTCGAGCCATGCGACAGCGCGACATCGAACGGACCACCATCGCCGACCTGCGTGCGCACGAACCGGTCGAGCGCCCACGTTCGACCGATCGCAGCACGCGCCTTGCCCATCCGACCGGTGCCGCCATGGCGGCCGATCACCGTCACGTCGAGGTCATGCAGCTTCGCCAGCTCGACCGTCTGCGCGAACTGCCGCGCGGTCACCACGACCTCGTCGCCACGCTCGCGCGCCGCGCGAACGAGCGGAGCGAAGAACGGGACGTGCGGCGAGTTGGTGAGGTCGACGAGCAGGCGCATCGAGCGTGAACCCTGCTGGCCGCGTCAGACGCGGGCCGGCACGCCGGCGCGCACGGCCTCCACGACCTCGTCGACCTGCTCGCGGGTCATCGTGGCGAACATCGGCAGCGCCACGCCGGTCGCGCACAGGCGCTCGGTGACCGGCAGGTCGCCGGGCGCGTAGCCCAGGTCTGCGTACACCGGCTGCAGGTGGTGCGGGCTTCCGTAGTACACCGTCGCGCCCACGCCGCGCTCTGCGCACGCCGCGATCAGCTCGTCGCGATGGTCGGTGCGCACGACGTACAGGTGCCAGATCGGCGTGGTGCCCTCCTGCACGGGCGGCAGCTCGACCAGCTCGCCCAGCCCGGCCTGCTCGTACCACTCCGCGACCTGCCGGCGGTGCGCGTTCCAGCCGTCGATCTCCGTGAGGTTGCGGCGAAGGAACGCGGCCTGCAGCGCGTCGAGGCGGCTGTTGTAGCCGATGTGCGTGAAGGTCTGCTTGTCCTTGCTGCCGTGGAAGCGCAGCATCCGCGCCAGCTCCGCCACGTCGTCGCGATTCGTCGTGATCATGCCGCCGTCGCCGAAGCAAGGCAGGTTCTTGGTCGGGAAGAAGCTGAACGTGGCGGCGTCGCCGAGCGACCCGACCCGTCGTCCACCCAGCTCGGCACCCCATGCCTGCGCGGAGTCCTCGAGCACCGCGAGCCCGTGCTCGCGGGCGAGTGCGTTGAGCGCATCCATGTCGGCGGCGTGCCCGAACAGGTGGACCGGCAGGATCGCCTTGGTCCGACCGGTGACCTTCGCCCGCACGTCGTCGACATCGAGGCAGCACGTCGCCGCGTCGACGTCGGCAAACACCGGCACCGCGCCCACGCTGCTGATCGTCTCGGGCGTCGCGAAGAAGGTGTACGCCGGGCAGATCACCTCGTCGCCCTCGCCCACGCCCAGGCACCGCAGCGCGACCGACAGCGCATCGGTTCCGTTGGCGACTCCGACCGCATGCTTCACGCCGAGGTACTCCGCGGCCTCCTGCTCGAAGCCCTCGACCTCGGGTCCGAAGATGAAGCGGCCGCTGCGCAACACCCGAGCCGCGATCTGCTCGAGCTCGTCCATGTACGGCGCGATCTGCGCGTTCGGATCCATCAGCGGTACGGCCATGCGTGTCTGCTCCCGTCGGTCGAGGTGTCGCGAACACTATCCCAACGAGCCGGGGGCCCCGCCGAAGCAGGGCCCCCGTTGCATCGATTCGACCCGCGCGTACGCGTGTCAGTGCGCCATCGCCTCTGGCGCCTCGACCTCGGGCACCGGCAGGATCGTGACCGGCGGGAGCTCGCCACCGGGGCCCGGGGTGGGGCGGCCGCCGCGCATGTCGAGGTCGATCAGCTGCACGGCGAGGTCGGCCCACATCGAGCCCGCGTCGAACTGCAGCGCGATGTTGTTGCGGTCGATGCGCACGTCCGTCGGCGGGTTCACGAGCATCGTGTGGCCGGCGGTGGCCTGCTCCTGTGCGTTGGTGAGCGCGGTCACGACGCCGCTCGACAGCTCGCGCGACACGCTCAGCGCCGCCGTCAGCTCCTTGAGCGCGATGCTCGACTGGGCACGAGCCACGAGGCCGTTGTCGAGGATGCGCTCGGCAGGGTCGACGAACCACGGGTTGTCGGGCGTGTCGGGGCCGCTGCGCTCCGGGATGCCGACCATGCCCTCGCCCGGGCCGCGCAGTGCCTGCGACGCAGCCTTGAGGGCCTGGCTCGCGTTGGTCGCGTGGATTCGGGCGTAGGTGCCGGGGTGCATGATGCTTGTCATCGAAGTAGTCCTTTCGGGGGAGTGGTTCCTGCCGCCGGGGGTGGGAGTTCGAACGGCTGAACAACTTTCGGTGTCGTTGGGGAGAGTGCGGCGTGTCGTCGCGCAGGGAAGCGTAACAGCGAAAAATATTCGGTGTCAAGGGATCTGACCCAAAAATATCCACAACGGAGTGTGGTTTTGGTGAGAATCCATACGGGAACTGGCGTGAACATGCGACGAATCGCAGGATCGGGGTGGGTCGGCACGATGCTCGTCGTGGTGCTCTGGCGCGCCCTGAGTGAGTTGCTGCTGCGCATGTCGGTCCTTCGCGAGGCGGGCGAGCTCGACCGTCGCGTCGCCGCCCGTCGTCGAGCGCGGGTCGATCGAGCCCTCGCCTCATGGTCCGTCTCTCGCGTGCGCGCGCGCGAGCTCGCCCGGGTGACTGTGCCCGTCACCACCGGTCCCCAGGCCGACGCATCCGTGTACGTCGGCGCGACCGGCGGCGCGGACCTCGACGACATCGGGCTGCTCGAGGCCGCGATGCGACGTGCCGCCCGCGATCGGATGGCGGTCGGTCCCGAGGGTGTCACGACCCGGCCCCGGCGACTCGACTGGGGGCGGCTGCTCGATCGGGGCGACGACGACCACGGCGCTGCTGCCGCCGACCGGGTCCCGTGGTGGTCGGTGGTCGTTGCCGCGGTCGGTGTCGCGCTCACCGTCGCAGCGCTCGTGCGGCCCCTCGGCGACCCGGCTCCAGTGCTTGCGATCGCCGGCTCGATGCTGGTGGTCGCGGCGCTCGTCGCCGGTCGCCGCAGCTGAGCCGGCCGCCCCTGATTGCTCCGTCCTTCGAAGCTGCCGCGCGTATATGGCAATCGCGCTGCCGCGCGTCGCGCCCCGGTGTGTAGGATCGCGCCGCGAACACTCGCGTGCGGGTGTGCGCCCACTGTGACATGCGGCACGGGCTCTGGAGCCCGGACTGAAAGGTGCGACGTCTTCCATGAAGGGTCAATGGGGCAAGCTGCTGGGCTACGTGCTCGGCACGGCCATCGTCAGCGCGGCGCTCGTGTTCGTTCCGCCGCTGCTTGGTAGCGGTACCGGCTGGCTGCCGGATCTGATCTCGAGCGAGGGCTCGAGCATCGACACGTTGTTCTGGGGGCTCGTGTGGCTCTCGATCGCGATCTTCGCGATCGTCTGCGGCGTGGTCGTCTACTCGATGGTGCACTTCCGCGCCAAGCCGGGCGACATGTCCGACGGCGCGCACATCCACGGCGACGCCCGCATGGAGCTCGTGTGGATCATCGTCCCGTCGATCATCGTGCTCGTCGTGGGCGTGCTCAGCTACATGGTGCTGCAGGACAACGAGATCGGCCTGTACGACCCCGCCAAGGCGCAGGACAAGGGCGCTGCGACGATGCAGGTCGACGTGCGCGGCTTCTCGTTCGGCTGGGCATTCCGCTACGCCGACCTCGAAGACAAGCCGCTCATGGCGGACGAGAACGCCGAGCCCAGCTCCGAGCTCGTGCTGCCCGTCGACCAGGTCGTGAAGTTCACCGTGATGTCGTGCTCCGGCAAGGAGCACCTCGGTCGGATCCGCACCGAGACGCTCCGCGAGCTCGCCGCCGACGGTGAGGAAGACGAGTACGCGAAGGTCGATCCCGGCCTGTGCGAGCAGCACTGGGACGCCACCACGAAGGAAGACCAGGCCAAGGCCGTTGCCGACGCCGAGCACTACTACAAGGTCAAGACCGCCCTGCAGGACGGCAAGGACATCTCGGCCGAGAACCAGGCGTTCTGGGACGAGCAGCCGACCTTCCACGGCGACAACCAGTACGCCGACGTCAACCACTCGTTCTGGGTGCCCGAGGCGCGTCTGAAGATCGACGCGGTCGCCGGCCTGCGCTCCTACGTGCAGTGGCAGCCCGATCGGGTCACCGGCCCCGACGACCACTTCCAGGTCGTGTGCGCCGAGCTGTGCGGCGCGGGCCACAACGGCATGCGCACCGACATGTGCGTCGTGAGCCAGGACACCTTCGACTGGTGGCTTGGCCTGGCGACCGACGAGCGCGGCGACGCGAACTGCGTCAACCTGCGGCTGCTGTCGTGCCTGGGCGACGACCCCGGTGACCGCGGCAAGGCGATCGAGAAGATCGCGGCGCTGAGCAAGGAAGACCCCGAAGCCGGATGCGGCGACGTCAAGGAGCAGGCAGCGTGAGCAGCCCCACCACTACCAAGCCCGAAACCAGCACCCCCGTGCAGGGACGCATCCCGATGCGGCCGGGTGCCAGCATCCTCGGCATCGTTGCCGGCTGGGTGCTCGCCAACGTCGTGCTGACGCTGTTCCGCATGTGGAGCGGCGCCATCGACTGGAACGGCAGCGCGTCCGACTGGAAGGCGCTGCTCGGCCTGCACGGCGGCGACTTCATGTTCGTCTCGCTGTACGGCGCGCTCGTCGGCCTGCTGTTCGTGGTCGCCGGACGCGACGCGATGATGAAGCCCGGGTTCCTGCGCGCGATCCCGATGATCGGCATCGGCTACTCCGTCGGCACGGCGGTCACGATGCTGATCCGCGACGCGTTCGGCCTGATCCCCTTCTCGCTGGGACCGGTGATGGTGTTCGGCACCGTGACCGCCTACCTGTTCTACGTCGGCGGCATGGGCGGATGGGGTGCATGGTTCTGGTACGCCAAGGGCGGTGCCACTCCCGAGCACGAGGACCACTCCAACCACGGCGCTCGACGCGGCTGGCGCGACTACCTGATCTTCAACACCGACCACAAGGTGATCGGCCTGCAGTACCTGATCGCGGTGTTCTCGTTCATGCTCATCGGCGGCGCGCTCGCCGAGAGCGTGCGCGCGGAGCTCGCCAACCCCGAGCTGCAGTTCTTCACCGACGGTTCTGCGTACAACCAGATGATGACGCTCCACGGCGTGATCATGCTGTTCCTGTTCATCATCCCGGTGTTCGCGGGCCTCGCGAACTACATCGTTCCGATCATGCTCGGCGCGCCCGACATGGCGTACCCGCGCCTCAACGCGCTCTCGTTCTGGACGTTCCTGTTCGGCGGCGGCGTGTTCCTCGCGTCCGTACCGCTCGGGTCGATGGAAGCCGGCTGGACCAACTACGCCACGCTGTCGTCGTCCAACGGCGGGATCGACGTGGGCGTGGGCCAGCTGTTCTGGCTGCTCGGCATCCAGCTGGTCGGTGCTTCGTCGATCATGACCGCGGTCAACTTCATCGTGACGATCGTCGCGATGCGCGCACCGGGCATGACGATGTGGCGCATGCCGCTGTTCGTGTGGGGCAACCTCACGCAGGCGCTGCTGATCACGTTCGGCACGCCGTTCGTGGCGGGCTCGCAGTTCATGGTCATGTTCGACCTGGTCATGGGCACGCACTTCTTCGACGCGATGCTCGGCGGCGACCCGATCAGCTACCAGCACATCTTCTGGTTCTACTCGCATCCCGCCGTGTACATCATGATCCTGCCGGGCTTCGGCCTGATCACCGACGTGATCACCACGCACGCGCGCAAGCCGGCGTTCGGCTACCGCGCGCTGGCGATCTCCACGATCGGCATCGGATTCCTCGGCTTCACCGTGTGGGCCCACCACATGTACGCCTCGGGCATGGCCGAGTGGATGCGCCTGCCGATGATGATCCTCACGATGCTGATCGCGGTGCCGACCGGCATCAAGGTGCTCGGCTGGACGGCCACGCTGTGGAAGGCGAAGATCCACATGACCGTTCCGATGATGTGGACGCTCGGGTTCCTGTTCACGTTCACGTGCGGCGGCCTGACCGGCATCATGCTTGCCGCGGTGCCGTTCGACATCCACGTGCAGGACACGTACTTCGTGGTGGCGCACTTCCACTACGTGCTGTTCGGCGGCTCGGTGATGACCGTGTTCGCCGGCGTGTTCCACTGGTTCCCGAAGATGACCGGCCGCATGTTCGACGAGTCGCTCGGCAAGCTGCAGTTCTGGCTGATGTTCATCGGCATGAACCTCACGTTCTTCCCGATGCACTGGCTCGGAACGCTCGGCATGCCGCGACGCATCGCCGACTACCAGGAGCTCGCGATGAGCCACCCGTCGGTGCACGGCTGGAACAGCGTGATCACCATCGGCGCGCTGCTGCAGGGCCTCGGCATGATCGTGTTCCTGTACAACATGTCGACCTCGTGGGCACGCGGTCCGATCGCGCCTGCCAACCCCTGGCGCAGCCGCACGCTCGAGTGGATGGTCTCGAGCCCGCCGCCGCTGTTCAACTTCCACGGCACCCCGGTCGTGACGGGTGCGCCCTACGACTACGGCCTCGAGGGCGCCCGGCACGCGCTGCTCGAAGGCGAGCCCGGATACGACGAGGCGATGGAGGCCGCGCTCAAGCGACGCCCGGCTCCCACCGCAGCAGCGCACTGACACGCGCGAACGAGACCAGCACGGAAGGCACCTGACCAATGGCATCGCACGCAGCAACCGCCGCCGATCTCCACCACCACGACGAGGAGCACCCGCCCCCCGTCATCTGGAGCGCGCGCACGCCCATCAACCTCATGGGCATGCTGTTCTTCATCGGCTCGGAGATCGCGCTGTTCGGCTCGTTCTTCATGTCGTACTTCTTCCTGCGCCTGGCGCAGGACGCCGACTACTCGAGCTGGGCGCACCAGATCGGCAACGCCCTGCCGATGGACGTCGTGACGTTCAACAGCCTGATCCTCTTCTCGAGCTCGGTCACGATCCACTACGCCGAGATCGCGCTGCTGCGCGGCTCGCGAGGCGGCATGAAGCTCTGGCTGGCGCTCACGATCCTGCTCGGCGGCACGTTCCTGGGCATCCAGATCGCGGAGTACACGAAGCTGATCGGCGACGAGTTCCTCGGCCCGACGACGAGCGCCTACTCGAGCGTGTTCTTCTCGCTGACCGGCATCCACGGCTCGCACGTGTTCGTGGGCCTGATCCTGCTCACGGTGATGCTCGTGCGCACGATGCGCGGTCACTACGGACCCTCGCCCGACAAGCACGTCGGCTTCCGCACGATGTCGATCTACTGGCACTTCGTCGACGTGGTCTGGATCTTCGTGTTCGGCCTGCTCTACGTGCCCGGCAACTGGGATCGCTGGAGCGAGAAGCCGATCTTCTTCGGCGGCGCGATCGTGATCATCCTGCTGCTCAACCTGCCGAAGCTGATCGGCAAGGGCGCGCCCAGGCACTGACCATCAGTGCAGGCCGTGCGCGGGCGTGTCGCCCTCGAATGCGGCGACGTGCTCGCTCTCGATCTGGTCGATGTCGGCCCGGTCGGCCCAGGTGGCGAGCAGCACGCCCGCGGTGAAGCCGAACACCATGTTGCCCCAGAGCATCACGATCAGGGGCAGGTCCTGGATCGCGTTTCCGCCGAGGCCTGCGCCGATGATCACCGTCGACCACACGAACGCCATCGCGCCGTAGATCAGGCCGAACAGCGTGACCGGGGTCCAGCCCTCGATGTCGAAGAGCGCTGCGAGCATCGCGTACGACGCGCCCACGAACACGCCGATCGCCAGGTGCAGCAGCAGCCCCACGGTCACCGGAACCAGGTCGAAGCCGGCGAGCGGCGACGCGGCGCTGTCGCCCAGCACCGCGCTCGACACGACCTTCAGGAACGTCCAGCCGTCGCTCGAGTCGGCGAACAGCGGATACGTCAGCGTCGCCACCGCGAGCATCACCAGCGCGCTCAGCGCGCCGGCCACGCTGCCCTGCGCGGCCACGAGCCGCCAGCGGATACGATGACCCCGAATGTTGGTGACCTGCATGCCGATCGACCCTTTCCTCGCGAGCACGGACGCGTGCGGCCGTGACTGATGCCACGCCGCAGCAGGTATCCGACTCGTCCCCGCGCGCACGTTCAGTAGGCATGCGCCGCGTCGTGAAGCTGCTCGTAGCTGTGGATCTGGTGATCCTCCTTGCCGTCGTGGCGGTCTGGCTCGTCGCGCGGTCCGGCGACGATCGTGCGAACGCCGTGAACGCGGGCCTGCGCGGATCGCTGCCGCCGGCCGGCCAGTCGTGGCCCGACGAGCTCGCCTCGATCGACTCGATCACGCCGCCGATGCCGCGCGCCTCGAATCTCGCCGGCCACCCCGCCGTGCTGCTCGTGACCTGCATCGAGTGCCGCTCCGGCGACATCATGGGCGGGTTCCTCGGCCGGATCCAGCCGAGCGACCTGCCGGCCGACGCGCCGGTCCACGTGCTCACGTTCGACGGAGACCAGGCAGCGTGGCAGCAGCGCTATTCGGTGCGCGACGACGACCAGGTCGTGCTGCACCACGCGAGCACCGCGGCCGCGGCCGATCGGATCCGTGCCCGCCTCGGGATCGGCTCGATCGACGGTGCGGAGGAGAGCGGCGTGACGTTCGTCTACGACCCTGACGGCACGTGGCGCGCCAGCTACTCGATCGGGCAGCTCAACCTCGACGACCTCGCACACGACCTCGACGCGCTCGGCGACTGATCGCCGGGCGGCGTGAACCCGGATCGTCGTCGCTCCCGATATGCGTGCGGGCGCGATGGCGTTCATCCGGCACGACGCTCACCGGCGGCGCCGCGATCATGTAGTCATCGTGGCATTTGCTACGATGACTACATGATGAATCCCGTCGGAGTTCGCGAGCTCAAGGCCAACCTCAGCGCGTACGTCGATCGTGCGCGCAACGGCGAGGAGATCATCGTGATGCTTCGCGGGGAGCCCGTGGTGCGGATCACGCCGCTCGATTACGAGGATCCGCGCGCGAGAGGCCTGCGCGAGGGCTGGCTGAAGCCCGCGCAGCGTCCGGGCAGCCTGCGGGATCATGTGTTTCCGAAGGTCACCATCGATCGTGAGGCGCAGCGGGAGCTCCAGCGTGATCGCGATCGATGGGATCAGCGCGTCGATCCGGATCAGGGTGGTGACCGATGATCTACGTGGATTCCAGCGCCTGGGTCGCGTTGTATCGAGCCGAGGAGGATCGCACGTTCCTGATCCGCACGATTCTCGCGACGATGTCGTGGCAGGTCGCCGGCACTCGCCTGGTCCAGGTCGAGACCGAGCGAAATCTTGCCCTGCGCGCAGGCGACACGACGCAGGCGGAGCTTCACCTCGAGGACTTTCGGCATGCGTGGCAGGGCGTGGAGCAGATCGACATCGACGATGACACGTGGGAACTCGCGCGGCAGCTCGCGATTACCACGCGGCTGCGCGCGCCGGATGCGATTCACCTCGCAGCGCTGGAGCGGCTCGGCGTACAAGGTGCGCTCCTGCTGACGTTTGACCGTGCGCTCGCGCAGGCCGCGCACGACCGCGGCTTCGGGGTGGTCGGCGGCGCGATCTGATGTCACGCGTCAGTAGCGCGTGACCTCGCGATAGAGCGTGTCGCGCTGCACGGGCGTGAAGCCGGCGGCGTTGATCAGGTGCACGAAGTCCTCGGTCGTGGCGCGGAACGTGGTGCCCGCGCTCGACACGACGTTCTCCTCGATCATGATCGAGCCCATGTCGTCGGCGCCGAAGAAGAGTGCGGCCTGGCCGACCTTCAGCCCCTGCGTCACCCAGCTCGACTGCACGTGGTCGAGGTTGTCGAGATAGATCCGGCCCACCGCCTGCGTGAGCAGGTACGTGAACGGCGTGGGCGTGGGCGGCAGGTGTCGCTGGTATGGCGCCGCGCCCGCCTCGAGCAGCTTGCCGAGCGGCGTGCCGCCGGGCTGGAACGTCCAGCTGGTGAAGCTGCGGAAGCCGCGGTTTTCGTCCTGCACCTCGCGGATGCCCTGCAGGTGCAGCACGCGCTCGGCGAGCAGCTCCACGTGGCCGTACATCATCGACGCGGTGGTCGACATGCCCATCCGCTGCGCGGTGCGCATCACGCCGAGCCAGTCGTCGGTCTTGGTCTTCTTGGGCGCCATCACGCGGCGCACGCGATCCACGAGCACCTCGCCGCCGCCACCGGGCAGCGAGTCCATGCCCGCATCGCGCAGTCGCGCGAGCACCTCGCCGATCGTCAGCTTCGAGCGCTTGGCGATGTGCTGGATCTCGGGCGGGCTGAGCGCGTGCAGGTGGAAGGTCGGGTGCGCCTGCTTGATCGCGCGGAACAGCCCCTCGTACCACTCGATGTCGAGGTCGGGGTTGTGGCCGCCCTGCAGCAGTGCGGCGGTGCCGTTGAGCTCGACGGTCTCGCGCACCTTCTCCACGATCGTGTCGTAGGAGTGCAGGTACCCGCCGACGTTCTCCTCGCCGGGGCGGCGGTAGAACGCGCAGAAGCCGCAGTCGGTCGAGCAGTAGTTGGTGTAGTTGATGTTGCGGTCGACGATGAACGTGATCTCGTCCGGGTTCGTCTTCTGCAGGCGCAGCGCGTGCGCGACCTGTCCGATGTCCATCAGCCGGTCCGACTGCAGCAGCGCGAGCGCATCGATCTCGTCGATCCGCTGGCCGTCGAGCGCGCGCTGGAGCACGTCGTCGACGTCGCGCGCGCGGCCTTCTGCTTCCATGTCGAGGCACATCGCGACGTGCTCGTCGTCGGCGGGCGACTCGTCGAGCGCGCGGCTCGAGCCGACGGTCTTGAGGTAGTGGCGGCGCAGGGTCTCGGAGTCGGCGCTCGCAAGCTCGGCGATCTCGGCGGGTGCGGCGACATGGTCGTCGTCGATCTCCACGTACTCGGGCTGCGGCACGCTCGCCAGGAAGCCCTGCTCGCTCGCCATGCGCAGGTAGCGCAGCAGGCCCTTGCGCTCGTCGCGCCCGAACGCGTAGCGCAGCCCGTCGAAGTAGGCCTGTGCGGCGTGCGGCTCCACCGCGAAGTGCGCGGCGGCCTGGTCGATTGCGTCGTCGCTCGAGCGGAAGCTGGCCACGCCGTGCACGATCAGTCGGTCGAGCGCCGCGGCAGCGGCAGGGGCTCGCTCGACGGCCTCGCGACGCACGGCCCACACCGCGTACACCATCGGCAGGCCGGTCTCTGCCAGCCAGCGCTCGCCCAGATCGGTGAACACGAACGGTGCAAGGCGCGCGTTGCCGCGGGCGGCGAGCGCGTCGTC
>JAGQUL010000298.1 GCA_020438525.1 Thermoleophilia bacterium
AGTGGATCGACCACTTGGAGTGCGGCGTCAGGTAGCGAAGCACCACCTCCGGCCGGCCTTCCTCGTGCAGCTGCGGATCATCGATGTGACGCATGAGGTTGACGGGAGGACGGTATGTTGCGAGGCCCTCGCCGTACTCGAGCATCCATTCGTGGTCGACGTAGAACTGCTGACGACCGGTGAGCGTGCGCCACGGGATGTCGTACTCCACCATGCTGGTGAAGGGCGAGTAGCGCCGCTCGCGCCCCTCAAGGCCCGACCACTCCGCGGACGCGATGACCTTGCGCGGCTCTGTTTGGATGCTCTGGAAGGTGATGCGTTCCTCCGACCGATCGGCGGAGATGTGCGCGAGATCCTTGCCGACGCGCACGCCGAGCGTCTCGAATCCCTGGACGGCCAGTCGACCGTTCGTCGTACCCGACAGGGCGAGGATTGCCTCGCAGACCTGGTCGGCCCAGAGCATCGATGGTCGGCCTGCGCCCGCGCCCTCGGCAACCACGCCGTTGAGGTGCCGAAGCTCGTCGACCTCGAGGTCGGGCATCCACGTGACGCCCTTCCACGTCTCGCCGAGCTTGTCGACGAGCGGTCCGAGCGAGACCATGCGCTCGCCGACCTTGGTGAAGTCGCGCTCGACCGCGACGAAGCGAGGCATCGTGACTCCCGGTATCGGGTCACACTCGCCGTTGAGCCAGTCCTTGACGTGCCCCATCGGCTGCGCCAGCTCATCAGCGGTGTCGTGCTGGAGCGGGGCCATCACCACGTCGCTGCGCGTGCCGAGGTGCTTCTCGGCGAGCCGGCTGAATTCGTCCGCGAGCGACTTGAACGACTCCCAGTCCGAGCGCGCCTCCCACGGCGAGGCGATCGCCGGGTTGAACGGGTGCACGAACGGATGCATGTCGGTGCTCGAGATGTCGTGCTTCTCGTACCACGTCGCGGCGGGCAGCACGATGTCCGAGTGAAGCGTCGTGCCATTCATGCGGAAGTCGAGCGTCAGCAGCAGGTCGAGCTTGCCGGTCGGCGCCTCGTCGTGCCAGCGCACGTTCTCGGGACGGTTCTCGACCGGCGTCTCCTCGTTCCGGACCGCGCTCGTCGGGACGCCGAGCAGGTGCTGCAGGAAGTACTCGTGTCCCTTCGCCGAGCCACCGATCAGGTTGGCCCGCCACACGTCGAGCACGCGTGGTTGGTTCTCCGGCGCGTCCGGATCGTTCACGGCGAAGTCGATACGCCCCTCGCGCAGCTCCTGCACGATGAAGCTGCCGACGTCCATGCCGGCCTGCGCGGCGTCGTCGGCGATGTCGAGCGGGTTGCGGTTGAGGCTCGGATACTGTGGCATCCAGCCCATGCGCGCTGCCTGCGCGACGCAGTCGGCGAGGTGCATGCCCTCGAACGCGCCGCGCCCGAGCGGGCTGCCGAACACACCTGCATCGAACGCCTCGTAGCGCCACTGACACGTGTTCATGTACCAGTAGGACGTCGATGCCTGGTGACGCGGCGGACGCGTCCAGTCGAGCCCGAACGCGACCTGCGAGAAGCCGGCGATCGGGCGAACCTTCTCCTGCCCGACGTAGTGTGCCCAGCCGCCGC
>JAGQUL010000038.1 GCA_020438525.1 Thermoleophilia bacterium
CGGCCAGCGACTGCGCCCACGACGCCGACGAGCAGCGCACGCGCAGCGTCCCGCCGCGCAGTCCGCTCGGCGTCGAGCAGCGTGCGAGCCGGTCGCCGACGATCCTCGGCCAGGCGCCGACGATCCGGCCCAGGTCGCCGCCGACCGACCCGAGCCCTGCCGAGAGCAGGTGCTGCGCGCTGATCAGTCGTGGGTCGTGGCGGGGCTGGTCCATTCGGTCACCGCTCCCGAGGATACCGCGAGCACGGTCGCGGCGGGGACGAGCTCGGCCAGGTGCGACGGCGGCTCGGTGCTCGTGACGATCACCTGCCCGAGCGATGCGAGGATCGCGGAGAGGCGCCGACGACGGTCCGCATCGAGCTCCGACCAGGGCTCGTCGAGCAGTACCACTGGCTGTAGGCCCAGGCGCGTTGCGAGCAGGTCGCTGGCTGCGAGCGTGTAGGCGAGCAGCGCCGCTCGCTGCTCGCCGGCCGAGCCGAACGCGCGCACGTCGCGACCGTCGATGCGAGGCAGCAGGTCGTCGAGGTGCGGTCCCACGAGCGTCGAGCCGCGGCGCAGCTCGGCCTGGGCGGTCTGCGCAAGGTCGCTGACGAGATCGCCGCTGCCGCGCAGCTCCACGTCGAAGCGTGCGCCGGTCAGTCCGGTCAGCTGCTCGAAGCGGTGCGCGAACGGCTCCTCGAGCTGCGCAAGCAGCGCCGCTCGCTGCTCGCGCAGGCGCGTGCCGTGCTCTGCCAGCTGCTGCGACCACGACGGTAGCTGATCGTCGATTCGTGCGCCGCCCTTGGCGCGGCGCAGCAGCGCGTTTCGCTGCTGCAGCGCGGCGGTGTAGGCGCGCTGGGTCGCGGCGGCGGTCGGGATCAGGCGCGCGGCGAGCTGGTCGAGCAGTGCGCGGCGGCGCTGGGGCGCGCCGCGGATCGTCAGCAGCCGCTCCGGCAGGAACGTCACCACGGGAACGGCGGCGGCGAACTGCTCGAGCCCTCCGGCCGGCGAGCCGTCGATCCGCAGCTGCTTGCCGCGGCCCAGGCGCAGCACCACGTCGCGGTCCTGCTCGCTGTCGTCGACGACGATCCGTGCTGCGATCCGGCCGGCCTGCTCGCCGTGGCGAACGAGCCGCAGCTCGCTCGAGGTTCGCGGCGAGCTGCCCGAGAGCACCATCGCGCACGCCTCGAGCAGGTTCGTCTTGCCGACCCCGTTGGGTCCGACGAGCACCGTCACGCCGCTCGACAGCTGCAGTCGCAGGTCCGGGTAGCTGCGGATCGCGTGCAGCTGCAGCGAGGCGATCCTCGCGGTCGTCGTCACTACTCCGGCAGTCGCACCGGCATGATCAGGTACAGCAGCGACGTGTCCTGGCCGCTGATCAGTCCCGGTCGCAGCGGCGAGATCAGCTGCAGCGTGATCGTGTCGTCGGCAAACGACTGCACGCCGTCGCGCAGGTAGTCGGCGTTGAAGCCGATCGTCAGGTCCTCGCCCTCGTAGCGGATCGGCAGCGACTCCTCGGCCGAGCCGATGTCCTGCGTCGCGGCGCTGACGGTGAGCTGTCCGGCGCTGAACGCGAGCCGCAGCGGGTTGCGCTCGGCCATCACCCGAGCTCGGTTGACGACCTCGAGCAGCTCGGCCCGGTCGATCACCGCCTCGTGCTCGAAGGCCTGCGGGATCAGCTGCTGGTGGTTGGGGAACTGGCCCTCGATCCGGCGTGCGGTGATCCAGGTCTCGTCGATGCCGAACAGCACCTGTCCGCTCTCCACGCCGATCGCGATCGCGGCCGCGGCCGATGCGTCGGCGATCCGCACGAGCTCGTTCAATGCTCGGGCCGGGATGATCGCCTCGACGGGCTCGGGCAGGTCGGTCTGGATCTCGGTCTCCTGCACGCTGAGCCGGTAGCTGTCGGTCGCGACCATCGTCAGCTTCTCGGCGCTGATCTGCACCTTCACGCCGGTCAGCACCGGTCGCGACTCGTCGGTCGACGCGGCGCGGCTCACGGCGTGGACGGTGTCGAGCAGCGCGTCCCGGTCGAGCGAGAAGAGGCTGCCCGCGGTGGGCGGCAGCTGCGGAAAGTCGTCGGCGTTGAAGACGTTCTGCTCGTACTTCGCACCATCACTCTCGATTACGAGCAGCCCCTCGGCGAGCCGCAGGTGCACCTGCTCACCACCGAGCGACCGGACGATCTCGAGCAGCTTCTTGCCCGGCGCCACGACCACCCCTTCGGTGGCGATGTCGGCAGCGACCCTGGTTCGGACCGACATCTCCATGTCGGTGGCTGCCAGGTGCAGCTCACCGTCGTGGGCTGCGATCCGGATCCCGGCAAGCACCTGGATCGAGGATCGCTTGCTGGTTCCCTTCTCGACGACCTGCAGCTGTCGAAGCAGCAGCTCGCGGTCACACGTCGCGTCCATCGTCACCGCTCCCAATGCAACACTCATTCTTATTCTTCTTCCTTGTTGTCTTCTGTTGGGGCGGGAATGGCGGGGACAACCCCGAACATCCCTGCTCTGACGCACCTTCTGGATGACCGGCCGAGTGTGCGTCGATTGGTGATCGATCGACCCCGGTCCACAGCACGGGCCCGGATCCCCATTCGATCACCGGGTTGTCCATGCCGTGTTCGCAGCATCGTCGATGGCATCCTAGCGTGCATTGGGGACGCCTCCCGACCTGCCGCGGACCTGCGCGGTGAGCTGCACGACCAGGTCGTGGACCTGCTGGTCGTTGCGCATCTTCGCGTCGACCTGTCGCTCGGCGTGCAGCACCGTGGAGTGGTCCTTGCGGTTGAAGCTGCGCGCGACCTGCGTCGACGGCGCCCCGACCAGCGTTCGCGAGAGGTACATGCCGATCTGGCGCGGCAGCGTCAGCGCGGCGGTGCGGCGCGCGCTCAGCAGCTCCTCCCGGTCGATCGTGAAGTGCTCGCAGACGACGTCCTGGATCCGGTCGATCGTCACCGCCTCGGACTGGTGCGGCGCATAGGACTCGAGCACGCTCGCTGCGAGCTCGAGCGTCACGGGCCGGTTGCCGAGCGATGCGGCGGCGACGACGCGGGTGAGCGCACCCTCGAGCTCGCGGACGTTCGTTGCGATCCGGTCGGCGATCGCGTCGAGCACCTCGTCGGGCAGCTCGCCGAAGGAGTCGAGGCGTGCCTTCTTGCGCAGGATCGCCACGCGGGTCTCGCGGTCGGGCGTGTCGATGTCGGCGATCAGGCCCCACGCGAACCGGGAGCGCAGCCGATCCTCCAGCTGCGGGATCCGCTCGGGCTTGCAGTCGCTGGTGAGCACGATCTGGCGACCACCCTGGTGGAGGTCGTTGAAGATGTGGAACAGCTCCTCCTGCAGCCACGCGCCCTTTCCCGCGAGGAACTGCACGTCGTCCATCAGCAGCACGTCGACGCCGCGGAAGTACGCCTTGAACCGGTCGCGCAGGTCACGGCCCGCACCACCGGTCTTCGACTGCTGGATGGCATGCATGAACCGGGCGAGGAACTGCTCGGTGGTGATGTAGGCGATCATCGCGTCGGGGCGCGTGTCGCGAACGTAGTTGCCGATCGCGTGCAGCAGGTGCGTCTTGCCCAGGCCCGTCGAGCCGTGCACGAACAGCGGGTTGTAGCTCTGCGCAGGCGACTCGGCGACCGACAGCGCCGCTGCATGCACCATCTGGTTGCCCGGGCCGATCACGAACGTGTCGAAGCGGTAGCGATCGTTGAGCTGCTGCACGCCGGTGAGCTCGGCATCGAGCAGCACCCGGCGCGCACCCGGCGCGCTCGGGCCGGCAGCGGCCGGATGGGCGTGCTCGCGTGTGGATCGACCCGTGCCGACCGGCCCGTCGAGCGTGGCGCTTGGCAGCAGGTCGCCGGCTGCGAGCTCGGCGCGCAGCTGCTCGGCGGTCATCACCTCGCCCGTAGCGGGTGGCGCGGCCGCAGCCGCGGCCGGGGTCGTCTCCAGCGGCACCGACGGCTGCGGCTGCTGTGTCACACGTGTGCGTGCCGCGCGCGCGAGGTCCTCGTGCGGTCGATCGGCAGCGGTGTCAGCTGCGCCTGCGGCGTCGCGGCGTGCGGTGATCTCGACCGCGAGCGGCACGCCTGCAACCTGTGCGACGGTGCTCTCCAGCACGTCCCGGAAGCGCTCGTCGACCCACCGTGCAGCGAAGTCGTTCACGACCTCGATCACGATCCGCTCGGCGCCCAGCTCCACCGCGCTGGCACCTGCGAACCACGAGCACCAGTCCTGCGAGGAGATCCGGTCGCGCAGCGCCTCCGCCACCTGCGCCCAGAACCCCTGCACCGATTCATCCACCGTCACCACGTAGCCACCTTGCCGTCTTCGGTACTCACGCGACCCGTCCCTGAGTCGCGTCGCGCTTGCCCCCACAGGCAAGCGCGCGGATCTGGCACCTTAGCCGCGATCGCTCGCGTACGCAACGCTCAACCAGAGTCGACCGTTACCCACGCCCACAGACTCGCTCGAGTCGAGGGTGAGGTTCGTGCGCGGGCGGCGGAAGTTGTCCCCACCATCCACCGACTTGTCCCCACGAACCCTCGAGTCGAGCCCTCGATCATCCCCACCATCACCAGCTTGTCCACAAATTCGGATCGGGATCGGCGATGCTGCTGGGGATGGGCGTGGGGACGGCGGGGATGGCCGCCGCCACGCCCCCTGCCGCGCGGCATGACACGGCGATCGGACGCGATTGCTGCGCCCTGGCGCGTCGTCGGCTATCATTGCGGGTCTGATGAAGCGCACCTACCAGCCCAACAAGCGCCGCCGCTCCAAGAAGCACGGCTTCCGCAAGCGAATGTCGACCCGTGCCGGTCGGCTCGTGCTCAAGTCGCGCCGCAAGCGCGGCCGAGCCAAGCTCAGCGCCTGATTGATGCGCGAGGCCCGCAAGACGCGGCTGTCTCGCTCCGCCGAATTCGACCGCGTCTATCGCAACGGTCGATCGGCGCAGCATCGCCTGCTCGTCCTGTACCGGTTCGACCGGCCTGAAGACCTGCCCGGAAGCGGCGAGGCCGGCGCCGACAGCCGGATCGGGATCACCGTGTCGCGCAAGCTCGGCGGGGCGGTGGAGCGCAACAGGCTGAAGCGGCAGCTGCGTGAGGCGCTCGCTGCCTGCGAGACGCTCGACGGCGCCGCCGACTACGTCGCAATCGCACGGCCGGGGCTCGCCGAGCTCGTCGAGCGAGACGGGTTCGAGGCGCTCACGACGATCGTCGCCGAGCTGGCCGGCAAGCTGCAGCCTGCCCCCGCGAAGCGATGATTCGCCGCCTCCAGACCGTTTCACGTGAAACGGTGCTGCTGCCGGTGCACGCCTGGCGGCTCGTGTCGCGGCTGCTGCCGCCCCGCTGTCGCTACTACCCCTCCTGTTCGCAGTACTGCCTCGATGCGGTGCGCCAGCGCGGCGTGCTGACCGGGCTGCTGCTCGCTGCGTGGCGGGTGCTGCGCTGCAACCCCTGGTCGCTGGGCGGGGTGGATCCGGTGCCGCAGCACGGGCTGCGCCGAAGCACCGGCGAATGCGGGCAAACCGGCCGCGCCGAGCAGCATCGGTGATCGGCTAGGATCCTCGCGTGACTCTCTCCGCAAGCATCCTCGCCCCCATCGAAAACCTGCTCGAGAACCTGCTCGACGTGCTCCACGTCCAGGCCGGGCTGACCTGGGCCTGGTCGATCATCGCGCTGACGGTGATCGTGCGCCTGGCGATCTTCCCGCTCACGGCGAAGCAGACCCGCTCCTCGCTGGCGATGCAGCGCCTGGCGCCGTACCAGAAGCAGCTGCAGGCGAAGTACAAGGATGATCGCGCAGCGCTCAACCAGGCAATGATGGAGTTCTACCGCGACAACAAGGTGAACCCGCTCGCATCGTGTTTGCCGCTGCTGATCCAGATCCCGATCTTCCTGTCGCTGTTCTTCGTGCTCAAGCACCCCGAGGCGTTCACGTCCGGCAACCAGGACTTCTCGTGGCTGTTCGGGTTCGTCGACGACATCCGCCAGCACATCAACAACGGCCTGACCGGCGACGCAGCAGCCAAGTACGACCCTGACGTGGTCAAGAACTGGGCGCTGAGCGGGTGGATCCTGCTGATCTTCTACATCGGCTCGCAGATGCTCAGCACGGTCACGATGATGACCAGCCCGAACCCGCAGCAGAAGTACATCTTCCTGCTCCTGCCGCTCTTTTTTGCGCCGTTCATCCTCCAGTTCCCGGTCGGCGTGATGCTCTACTGGATCACCACGAACCTGTGGTCGCTGTTTCAGTACCTGCTGATCGTGCGGTTCACCGACACGAACAAGGAAGTCGTGCTTCCGGCAGATTCCAAGGGCCGCAAGAAGGTGGTCGGCAACTCGTCGTCGAACAAGGATCGAGCGACGAGCCCGACCGGCAACGGCGGGCCCCACACCGCGCCACGGCGCAACAAGCGGCGGAAGTAGCGATGACCGACACCACACGCGAGCAGGTCGACGAAGTGCTCGACCTGGTGGCCGAATTCATGGAAGAGACGCTCGACGCGCTCGACGTGGACCCGGACACCGAGATGGACCTGCGCTACGACGACGGCTCCATCTGGGGCGAGCTCGACGGCGACGAGGACGACATCGCGCTGCTGATCGGCCGCCGCGGACAGACGCTCGACGCGATCCAGTACCTGCTCAACGCCGTGGTGCAGAGCTCGCTCGAACATCCCGTGCACGTCCAGCTCGATGCGCAGGGCTACCGCAAGCGCCGAGCGCGCCAGCTCGAGAAGGACGCGGATCGAGCGGTGGCGGAAGTGGCGCGCACCGGTCGGCGAATCGAGCTGGAGCCGATGACGAGCTCCGAGCGCAAGGTGATCCACCAGTACCTGAAGGATGTCCCCGACATCCAGACGGTCAGCTCGGGTCGCGAGCCGAATCGTCGGCTCGCGGTCGAGCCGCGGCAGGACTAGCGCCGCCGGGCGGCGCAGGAGCCCCGCGTTTCACGTGAAACGGCTGCACGAGCGATACGTCGAGCTGGTCCGAACGGGCCCGAGCGGGCTGTTCTCGCGCGGCGACCTGGACCGGCTCGACGCGCACGTCGAGGACGGCATCGTCGGCGCGCCGCTGCTTGCCGAGCGGGGCGTACGCTCGCTCGTCGACGTCGGCAGCGGCGGCGGGATCCCCGCGATCCCGCTCGCGGTGGAGCTTGCCGACACGACTGTGCACCTCGTCGAGTCACAGCGCTGGAAGGCGGAGTTTCTCCTCACGTGCGCGCGCGCGCTCGACCTCGAGTCGAGGGTCAGGGTCCACCCGTGTCGTGCCGAGGAGGCCGTGACGGCGATCGGCCGCGAGCTGTGCGACGCCGGCACCGCCCGCGCGCTCGCCGCGCCGATCGTGGTGGCGGAGTACCTGGCGCCGCTCGTTCGCGTGGGCGGCCTGCTGCTGCTCTGGGTCACCGCCGCCCAGGCCGAGCTGCCACAGGTCGCCGCGAACGAACTGCTCGGGCTCGGCGCGCCGGTCCTGCATCCTGCGCCGACGCGGCTGCGCAGCGACGGCGTGCTGCTCGAGTGGCCGAAGGTCGCCGAATGTGCGCCGCGGATTCCGCGCCGGGTCGGGGTCGCCGCCCGCCGCCCCCTTGCCTGACGCACAACCATCGCCCGAATCGACGCGCTCTCGACCTGCAAGCTGCTCGCAGGCCGTGGGGCGATGCGTCACACAACCACCGTGGAGTCGTCCGGTAACCGTCCGGCAATCGCCCGGTCGGGCCGCGTCGCGCTCGCAGGCACGCGTGTACGAGGCTGCGTCCGACCGCATCGTCACGCTTTCGGCATGGAGATTCCGCAGCCCACCACATCCCGCAAGCGAGCCGGCCTCTCGATGCTGCTCGGCAGCCCCGTCGCCGTCCCGGTCGATGCCACCCCTGCCGCCGATGCGGCGGGCTCCGGCCTGCTCGCGCTCCGGCTCGACGAGGTGCACCGCAACGACGCGCAGCCGCGCACCGTGTTCGATTCGGACGCGATCCATTCGCTCGCCACGTCGATCGAGGCGAACGGCGTGATCCAGCCGATCGCGGTGCGCCACCGAGAGGCAGGCGGCTACGAGATCATCGCCGGCGAGCGCCGCTGGCTCGCCGCGCAGCGCGCCGGACTCAGCACGATCCCCGCGGTGCTGCACCACGTCGACGAGCGCGAGACGCTCGTCCTGGCGCTCGTCGAGAACCTCGTGCGCGAGGACCTCTCTCCGCTCGAGACCGCCCGCGCCTACGCCGCGTTGCAGGACGAGTTCGGGATGTCCGTCGCCGAGCTCGCACGCTCCGTCGGCCGCAGCCGCCCCGCCGTGGCGAACACGCTGCGCCTGCTCGAGCTGCCCGACGACGTGCTTGCGCTGCTCGAGCAGCGCCGGATCACCGAGGGGCACGGCCGCGCGTTGCTTGGCTGCAGCGACCGCGTGCGCCTACAGCGCCTCGCGCGCCTCACCGTCGACCGGAGCTTGACGGTTCGTCAGCTCGAGGCGATGGTGCGCGAGGAGGAGGATGCCGTCTCTGCGGGCGCCACACCACGCCGCGCCCGGCGCACGAAGTGGAACCTCGACCCGGATCCGGAGCTCGTGGATCGAGTCGACCAGCTCGCCGAGCAGCTGCTCGGCGTGCGTGCCCGCGTCAAGCTCGGCGACGCCGGCGCGAAGCTCGAGCTGCACTGCGACCACGCACAGGACCTGTTCGCGCTCGTCGACCGGCTCGAGGCCGCGCTGCAGGCATCCACGCCCGCCGCGACCGTTCGCGGGGTTGCGTGACTTGGCCCGCGGTGCTGTGGCATAATCTCGACTTCGCGGGCGTATAGCTCAGTTGGTTAGAGCGCATCTCTGATAAGGATGAGGTCCCTGGTTCGAATCCAGGTACGCCCACTTCCACCCGGCCGCCGCGCCGGGTGGTTGCGTTTTCATCGCAGGGGGAAGGCGAACGCCATGCTTGAGATGGTCATTTACGGCGTGAGCTTCGACATGGTCGGCAAGCAGCCGATCGTGCTGCTCAAGACGCTCGCCGGAAACCGGTTCCTGCCGATCTGGATCGGCCACCCCGAAGCGGCCGCGATCCTGATGCGGCTGCAGGATGCGCGGCCGCCGCGACCGGCGACCCACGACCTGATGTGCACGGCGCTCGAGCAGCTCGGCGCGGAGGTCACGCAGGTCGCGATCACCGACCTGCGCGACAACACGTTCTTCGCCACCGTCACGGTCTCGGACGGGATCACCGACCACGAGCTCGACTCGCGACCATCCGACGCGCTCGCGATCGCGGTGCGCGCCGAAGCCCCGATCTTCGCGAGCGAGCAGATCGTGCTCGACAGCGGGATCGAGTTCGAGCAGGACGCGATCGGCGACACCGACGAGATGGTCGACAAGTTCCGCAGCTTCCTCGACAACGTCACGCCCGACGACTTCTAGGACCGAGCATCGCCGTGTCGCGGCGACCTCGCGGCGCGGCTCGCGGCCCTGAGCGGCCGTTGATCGGGCATCCGCCGCGAACCCGCCGCACACGAGCGTAGAATCTACGGCGTATGAGTCGAACCATTCGCCAGCGCAAGATGCGCGAACGTCGCGCCGCTCGCCGTCGCGCCCAGCTGACCCTCCTCGCGTTCTTCGCGTTCCTGCTGCTGCTCGCGGGCGGGTCGTGGGCGACCTACGACTACCTCAAGGGCGACGACACGCAGTGGCCCACGATCGACAACCTCGCGCCCCAGCGGATCGGGCAGAACTCGATCGTGTACGACCGCAACGGCAATCGGATGGGCTACATCAAGTCCGACCAGAACCGCCGGATCGTGAAGTTCGACGCGATGGGCGACTGGGCGCCGCGCGCGACCGTCGCGATCGAGGATCAGCGCTTCTACCAGCACAACGGCGTCGACCCCGAGGGCATGCTCCGCGCGCTGACCGTGAACATCGAGTCCGGCGACGCGACCGGGCAGGGCGCGTCGACGATCACCCAGCAGGTCGTGCGCAACCTCTACAAGGAGATCACGGTCGAGAAGACGCTCTCGCGCAAGGCCAAGGAAGCCACCCTCGCGATCGAGCTCGAGCGCAAGTGGTCCAAGAAGAAGATCCTCGAGACGTACCTCAACCTCGCGTTCTACGGCAACAACGCATACGGCATCGAGGCGGCGTCGCTCACCTACTTCAACAAGTCGGCGAAGGACCTGACGATTCCCGAGGCCGCGCTGCTCGCCGGCCTGCCGCAGGCGCCGACCACCTACAACCCCTACGACAAGGCGAGCGTCGGCAAGGCCAAGGCGCGCCGCGACGACGTGCTCGACGCGATGCTCGCGCAGGACATGATCACCAAGGCAGAGCACGACGCGGCGATCGCCACGCCGATCAAGCTCACCCCGACCAAGGTGTTCAAGGAGCGCCGCCTGCCCTACTTCTTCGACTACGTCGAGCAGGAGCTGATCGGACAGTTCGGCCCCGCCGCCGTGCGCCAGGGCGGACTCAAGATCAAGACCACGATCGATCCGAAGCTGCAGAAGATCGCCGAGCAGTCCGTGCGCTGGAACCTGCCGAGCGGCGGACCGTCGGGCGCGATCGCGGTGCTCGACACCAAGACCGGCGAGATCCGGGCGATGGCGTCCACCGAGAGCTACGAGCAGTCCAAGTTCAACCGCGCCGCGCAGGCACGCAGGCAGCCCGGATCGACCGCGAAGGTGTGGGTGCTCGCGGCGTTCGTCAACGAGGGCGTCAACCCGTACACCACGACGTACACGAGCCGCCCGATCAAGGTTCGCTACAACTCCGCGTCGGAGTGGTGGGAGCCCAAGACCTACTCCA
Organism: Thermoleophilia bacterium; assembly: GCA_020438525.1. The sequence continues at coordinate 10,757 of JAGQUL010000038.1, forward strand.
ACACCTACGCCGGCAACATCACGATCAAGAGCGCCACCACCGCGTCCGACAACTCCGTCTACGCGCAGATGACGCTCGACATCAGCCCCGAGAAGGTCGCAGCCGAGGCACACAAGCTCGGCATCAAGTCGCCGCTCGAGAACGTCTGGTCGATCGGCCTCGGCTCGCAGGTCGTCACCCCGCTCGAGCAGACCAACTTCTACTCGTCGATAGCGCGCGGCGGGATCCGGATCGACCCGCGTGCGGTATCGAGCGCGATCACGCCCGGCGGCACCAAGCTGCAGCTCAAGTACCCCAAGCCGCGGCGCGTGCTGCAGGACTGGCAGGCCGACACGATCCGCGACATCCTGCGCTCGAACGTGCTCGGCGGCACCGGCACCACCGCGAGCTCGATCCGCGAGGCGGCCGGCAAGACCGGTACCACCGACGACGCGAAGGACGCCTGGTTCTGCGGCATGACCCCCGAGCTCACCGCGTGCGTGTGGATGGGCTACAACACCCCGACCGCGATGCCCGGCGCGTTCGGCGGCGGCAAGCCCGCGACGATCTGGCGCGACTTCATGCGCGACGCGCTCGGCCTCGTGCCCGAGCGCAACTGGTTCACGGTCAAGGGCACGCCGGTGTGGGTGCCGTGGACGAGCAGGTGGCAGACCAGCCTGGGCCTCGACGTGGCGGTCGGCTCGCCGACCCCGGAGAAGACGGACGAGAAGACGGACGAGAAGACCGCCGACCCCGCTGCGGGCGGCGGCACGGACACCGGCGGCG
>JAGQUL010000299.1 GCA_020438525.1 Thermoleophilia bacterium
GACGACCTTGATGCCGGTCTCGAGCAGCTCGACCGACGGGTTGAGCTCGTCGTACTTCGGCGCGTCGCGGTGGATCGGCCAGCGCTCGCCGATGTCGATCGGCTTCTGGTCGATCGCCTCGCCGATCACGTTGAAGATGCGGCCGAGGGTGACCTCGCCGACCGGGACGCTGATCGCCTGGCCGGTGTCGACCGCCTCGGTGTTGCGCGAGAGGCCGTCGGTGGAGTCCATGGCGACCGCGCGGACGCGACCGTCGCCGAGGTGCTGCTGCACCTCTGCCACGAGCTTGGTGGTGCCGCCGTTGTCGCGCGGGACCTCGATCTCGAGGGCGTTGTAGATGCCGGGGAGGTGTCCGTCGTCGAAGGCGACGTCGAGCACGACGCCCTTGATCTCGACGATTCGACCGGTCTTGGTGGTGTCGCTCATGGTGGTGTGGTTCCTCGGGTTCGGTGCGTGTCGGGGGGAATGGTGGTTCGAGGGCGGCTAGAGCGCGTCGGCGCCTGCCACGATCTCGAGGATCTCCTGGGTGATCGCTGCCTGGCGGACGCGGTTGCGCTCGAGCGTGAGCGCGTCGATGATCTCGCCGGCGTTCTCGGTGGCGTTGCGCATGGCGCTCATGCGCGCGCCGTGCTCGGACGCGGTCGACTCGAGCAGTGCGCGGTAGCACGTCTGCTCGACGTACGTCGGCAGCAGTCGATCGAGCAGCTCGTCCTCGCTCGGCTCGAACTCCCACGCGGCCGTGTGGCTCGTGGCCTCCGTGGAGTCCTCGTCGCCCTCGAGCGCGCTCTCGAGCAGCTCGTCCGTGAGCGGCAGCAGGTCCTGCGTGATCACGGTCTGGCTGATCGCCGAGTCGAAGTGGTTGTAGATGATCTGGACGTGGTCGAACTTCGCGTCGCGGAATCCGTCGATCACCTTGGCGGCGATCTCCTCGGCGTCGCGGAAGCGCGGGCTGTCGGTGATGCCCTCGAATGCGCCGTTGAGCTTCGTGTCGATGCCGCGGAACAGCAGCGAAGCCCCACCGCGGCGGCCGACCGACATGAACTCGACGTTCGCGCCCTTGGCCTCCCACTCGTCCTTGAGCACGAGCGCGCGCTTGAGGATGTTCGCGTTGAGCGCGCCGGCGAGGCCGCGGTCACCGGTGTACACCACGAGACAGACGGTCTTGACCTCACGTTGCTCGAGCAGCGGGTGGTTCACCGCGTTGCGCGCGCCGACCGCCACGCGGGCGGTGAGCTCGAGGATCGACTTCGCGAACGGGCGAAGCGTCTGGATCCGATCCTGGGCTCGACGCAGCTTCGCCGCCGCGACCATTTCCATCGCGCGGGTGATCTTGCGCGTGTTGGTCGTGGCGCCGATGCGCCGGTTGAGTTCCTGGGTGTTGGCCATCAGGCCTCTTCCTTTGTGTCCGTGCTTGAAGGTGCGTAGAGACCGAGTCGGTTGCCGTCGGGATCGGCGACCACGGCGAACGTGCCCCAGTCGTGCGTCGCGGCCGCGACGTGGACGCTGCCGTCCGCGTCGAGCGCTCGCTGCACGGCCGCGTCGACATCGCCGTCGGCCACCTGGACGCTCGGCTGGATCGCGGAGCCCGACGTGACCTGGCTCGTCTCGATGACCTCGAACTCGAGCCCGTCGAGCTGCGTGCGGAACATCGATCCTCCGGAGAGGTGGTCGACGCCGCCGTCCAGCTGGACCTCGAGCACCCGCGCATAGAACGACGCCAGGTCGCCGGGACGCGACGAGTAGATCGTCACGCCGACGAGCGCGGGTCGTGTATGTGCGGGGGCGGTGGTCATGGTTCGATCAGGCGCCGGCGCCGAAGTCCTTGCGGAACGTGGCGATCGTGTCGTCGAGCTCCTTCTTGAGGTCGTCGTCGAGCTTGCCGGCCGCCTCGATCCTGCCGGCCAGTCCGCTGCCCTGCACGCGCTCGCGCAGCTCGGAGTTGAAGCGCATGCACTGGTCGACCGGAACGTCGTCGAGCGCACCGTTCGTGGCGGCGTAGATGATCGCGACCTGCTCGCCGACCGACCACGGATCGTACTGCGGCTGGTTGAGCGTCTCGACGAGCCGGGCGCCGCGCTCGAGCGTGGCACGCGTGTCGGCGTCGAGGTCGGAGGCGAACTGTGCGAACGCCTCGAGCTCGCGGTAGGCGGCCAGGTCGAGGCGCAGCGTACCCGCGACGCCCTTCATGGCCTTGGTCTGTGCGTCACCGCCGACGCGCGACACCGAGATGCCGACGTTGATCGCCGGGCGCACGCC
>JAGQUL010000300.1 GCA_020438525.1 Thermoleophilia bacterium
CGAGCGCGCGCCGAAGCAGGACGCACCGAAGCAGGACGCCCCGGCTCCCGCACCCCAGGGTGGCGGCGAGAAGGAAGGCCGCCCCGAGGGCAGCCGCCGCTTCAAGTTCCGCCTGCGCGGCGGCGACGACAGCTGACCGCGATTGGCTGAATCAGGCACGCAGGGCGTCTCCGGGGACGCGCACCGCATCACGCAGGTCGACGGCCTCCGCGTGGTGACGGAGCGCGTCCCCGGCGCTCGTTCAGCCTCGATCGCGACCTGGATCGGCACCGGATCGCGGCACGAGACTCCGAAGTCGGCAGGCTACGCCCACTTCCTCGAGCACCTGCTGTTCAAGGGCAACGAGCGCATCGACGCCGCAGGCATCTCACGCTGGTTCGATCGCATCGGCACCGATGCGAACGCCGCGACCACCCGCGAGTACACCGTCGTGCATGCTCGGGTGCTCGATCGACATGTCCCGGACTCGCTCGGCGTGCTCGGCGAGATGGTGCTCGCACCGGCGCTGTTCGAGCATGACGTCGACGCCGAACGCGAGGTGATCCTCGAAGAGATCGCGATGTACGAGGACTCGCCGAGCGACGTCGTGCACGAGCTCGCCGACGAGATCGTGTTCGCCGACCATCCGCTCGGGCTGCCGATCGTCGGCACCTCGACGTCGATTGCCGACGCGCGCGTGCCGCAGCTGCGCGCCTTCCACGAAGAGCACTACGCCAACGCCAACATCGTGGTGAGCGCCGCCGGCGCGGTCGACCACGACCGGTTCGTCGAGCAGGTACGCGAGCGGTTCCTCGCACATGCCGGCAGCACCCGCACCGGAGGAGCGTCCACTGCCGCCAGCACGCCGCCCGGCGTCCACGTGCCCCGCGCCCGGCTTCGACACAAGGACACCGAGCAGGTGCACCTCGTGCTCGTCGGTCGCGGCGTGTCGCGCAACGACGACCGACGACACGCAGCGGCGCTGCTCGACCTGATCTTCGGCAACGCACCGAGCTCCCGGCTGTTCCTCGAGGTTCGCGAGCGCCGCGGGCTCGCGTACTCCGTCTACTCCTTCCTCTCCAACCACGCCGACGCCGGGCAGGCCGGGATCTACGTCGGCGTCCGACCCGACCGGGTTCGAACCGTGCTCGACGTGGTGCGTACCGAGCTCGAGCGCATGACCAGCGAGCCGCCCACCGAGGAGGAGCTCGAGCTCGCGAAGGGACACATCGAGGGGCGGATGCTGCTGTCGCTCGAATCGACCACCGTCCGCGGCAATCGGCTCGGGGCATCGCTGGTGACGGGCATGCCGATCGAGCCACTCGAGGACGTCGTGGCGAAGATCCGCGCGGTGACCGCGCAGGACGTGCTCGAGCTCGCCCGCGAGCTCTACGATCCGACACGACTGTCGCTTGCCGCCGTGGCCGACGACGTCGAGGCCGTGCGCCGCGACGCCGATGCCGCAGGCCTGCTTCCGGCCGTCGACGCAGAGGTGAACGCATGACCGGTGCCGCACCGTCGATCATCCTCTGCGGCGCCACCGGTCGCACCGGCAACGCCGTCGCCCACGCGCTCGCCGCTCGCAGCGACGTGACGCTCGCAGCCGTCGTGGCACCGTCGGTCGCCGGAACGCCGACGCGACCGCTGCCTACTGGAATTCCCGCGTTCGCGCACCTGCATGAAGCGCTCGAGGCCGTGCACGACGACGCCCGTGTCGTCGTCGACCTGACCCACGCAGTGCCCGCACTCGCCCATCTTGCCGTCGCGATCGATGCCGGCGTGCCGGTCGTGCTCGGGGCGACGGGGATCGACGACGACGAGCTGGCGATCTGGGGCGAGCGATTCCTCGCCGCCGGGATCGGGCTGTTCGTCGTTCCCAACTTCAGCATCGGTGCGGTGCTCGGCATGCGGCTCGCAGCGCAGGTCGCCGCCCACTTCCCCGACGCCGAGGTGATCGAGGTCCACCACGAGGGCAAGCGCGACAGCCCGAGCGGCACCGCCGTGCACACGGCGCGCCTCGTCGCCGCGGCCCGCCGCGACGCGGGGCTTGCGCCCGGTCCCGGCGCAGCATCGGCAGGAGCCGAGCCGTCGCGTGGCGAATCCATCGATGGCGTGCCCGTGCACGCACTGCGCCTTCCGGGCGCGACCGCCCACCAGGAGGTCGTGTTCGGGGCACCTGGCGAGGTACTGACGATCCGCCACGACGCGATCGACCGCTCCAGCTACGCTGCAGGCGTGGTGCTCGCGGCTCGACACGTGGTGGAGCTTCGGGGCCTCGAAACCGGATTGGAGACGTTCCTGTGAGCAGCAACGAGCAGCAGCCCCCGTCGGCATGGCGACCCCTCATCGACGAGTGGGTGCGCCGCGAGTCGCAGCTGCGACCACACCAGCCGGTGGTCGGTGAGTCGGTACGCGTTCGTGACGCGGTGGAGGTCGGCGACCACGCCTACGTGCTGCTCAGCTACGACGTGGATTCGCCATGGCCCGCGGAGGAGGACGTCGCCTCCGGCGATGCCGCCGCCGAGCACACCGCGGTGATCCAGGCCGAGCGCGTTCGCCAGCCGTGGCACGAGCGCGACAGCACTCGCGCACGCACCGCATGGCGGACGAAGGACGGAGCGGTGACCGTCCACGAGCACCTGCTCGGCACGCGCCGCGCGTACTCCGGCCATGTGGCCGCCGGCGGTGGCAACGTCGAGCTCTCGTTCGAGGGCGGCGAGCCCGTCGATGCGACCGTCGTGGATGGTTGGTTCCTCGCGGTCGTCGGCGACGAGCGACGCGTGCAGTCGATCGCGGTCGACGGCAGCGACGCGGCAGCACTCGAGGCTGCGGACGTGGCGAGCCTGCTCCCGGATCCGAACTTCGCCCGCGCGGGCGCCGACGCGATGTACTTCTCGCCGCTCGACCTGCGATCGGTGATCCCCGTGATCCAGTGGAAGCGTTCCCGCGACGTGGTCGTCGTCGCGACCTGCATCGAGCAGTACGACGAGGGCGGGATGCTGCGACTGCGCATCGACGGCATCCGCGCCGACGACGACACGTTCGTGTCGTGGCCGCGCGTGACGCTCACCGTCGGCGGCAACGAGCTGCCGAGCGCGGTCTGCGGCGAGTACTCGCTCGCCGACACGATCAGCCTCGACATCGGCTTCCGCCCCTGGCTGCCCGCCGGCGCGACCCACCTCGGCATCGAGGTCGAGGGGATTCGCGGCGCAGAGGGCGAGATCGGAACGGTGGAGTTCGAGGTCTCGCTGCGCGGCAGCGCCGGCTGACGAACGCTCCCCACGCGTCGTTTCCCACGCCACTGCGTCGGTTCCCCCTTGCGTGCTCGGCCGCTTCGACGCACGCTGGACACAGGCACAGGCGGCACGAACGCGCACCCCACGGATGCGTGCCCCCCACGACCGGACCCCAGCACCGTCCGGACGCACCGCTGCCCGCGCCGGGACGCAGGGGACGATCAGCACATGGCAGGGATCTCGGTCAACGCCGGGCCCGGGCTCACGACCACGCACGACGCGACGGTCACGCCCGGCATGCAGGCAACCGCCAACACCACGAACGCCGCGGCACCCGCGCCGCCGGCCGCCGCGACACCCGCTACCGCGGCACCGGCCGGGTCGTACACCGCCTCCGGCGACGGCGGCATCGAGACGGGGACGATCGGCGCGAGCATCGTCGGTGGAGCGTGGAGCTTCTCGCCCACGGTGGTCCCGCCGACCACGATCGGCAGCAACGTGGTGGGTGGCGGGCCCGACTTCGGATCGGGCTCGGTGCTGCCGCAGTCCGGGGTCGTGGGCGGCGGTGGCTGGAGCTTCAGCAGCCCCGGCGTGAGCGGATCGTTGAGCGGCAGCACGATGGTCGGCGGCGCCGGCGTGCCGGTCACGTTCGGCGGCCCGGGCTCGGCGAACGCACCGGCTGTCGCGATGCCGGGAGAACCGGTCACAGCCACGCCTGCTCCGCAGTCGATCGGTACCCGTGCCGCGCCCGCTCCGGCGATCGCAGGCGATCCGACGCTTGCTGCATCCCAGGCTGCGGTCGCCGCGCCGGCGCTGCAACCGACGACCTCGACCGCTGATCCCCAGACTACGGCGGATGCCGCAGCACGTCAGGAGCAGGCAGCACAGGCCGCGGCGGATGCCGCGCGCCGGCAGCAGGAGCAACAGGCCGCCGACGATGCGGCCCGCCGCGCACGGGAGCAGTCCAACACGCAGGCAACGACGCCGGCCGCGTCGAGCTCCGCGCCGGCGCCGAGCCCGACACCGGCTCCGTGGCCGCAGCCGGCCGAGACCGCGGCACCTCAGCCGGCGGCAGCTCCGCCCGCAACTCCACAGCCGGCAGCGTCGCAGCCCACCCCTGCGCCGGCGCAGCCTACGACGAAGAACTACACGATCAAGTCGGGCGACACGCTCACCGCGATCGCCAGGAAGTTCAACACGACCGTCGCCAAGCTCGTGGCGCTCAACAAGATCAAGAACCCCGACCTGATCTACGCCGGCCACACCCTGAAGGTGCCTGCCTGACGCTTCTGGAGGGTGCGGTCGAGGCAAGTGGCCGCGGCCGGGCGTCCGACTACCTGCGCGCGAGGTCGTACGTCCTCGCTGCGAGCGTGCGAGTACCGTCGAGATGTCGACGTACGAACGAAGATCCCTGGGCGTAGATGTGCGCGAGGAGTCGGACGCCGATCGGCTACGGCAGCTTGAGCGTGCGACCAGCGATGATGAAGTTCGGGTCCGCGATGTTGTTCAGCTGCGCGAGCTTCGTCACGGTGGTGTTGAACTTCTTCGCGATCGCGGTGAGCGTGTCGCCGGACTTGATCTTGTACGTCGTCGGTCGGGCCGGCGCGGGTGCGGGAGCAGGCGCGGGGGCCGCCGGTGGGCTGGTCGGGGCCGGCGCGGTGCTCGCCGCC
>JAGQUL010000301.1 GCA_020438525.1 Thermoleophilia bacterium
CAGCGATCCGAACACGTCGCCGGTCGAGCACGAGCTGTGCACGCGCACCAGCACGTCGTCGGCCCCCGCCACGTCGCCCTTCACGAGCGCCATGTGCTCGAGCCCGTCGACCGTGCCCCTGTAGCCCACCACCTTGAAGTCACCGTGCCTGGTCGGCAGGTCGGCGAACGACGTGCGCTCGACGTGCAGCTCGGTGCGGCGGCGGTACTCGATCATGTCCTCGATCGAGATCATCTTCATGTCGTGCTTCTTCGCGAACTCGATCAGGTCCGGAACGCGCGCCATCGTGCCGTCGTCGTTCATGACCTCGCAGATCACGCTCGCCGGCTGCAGCCCTGCCAGGCGCGCCAGGTCGACGGAGCCCTCGGTCTGGCCGGTGCGCTCGAGCACGCCGTGCGCCTTGGCGCGCAGCGGGAACACGTGGCCGGGGCGGTCGAGGTCCTCGGGCCGGCACTTCGGGTCGGCAGCAACGCGGATCGTGTGCGCTCGATCCTCGGCGCTGATGCCGGTGGTCACGCCCTCGGCTGCCTCGATGCTGATCGTGAACGCGGTCTCGAACCCGGCCTTGTTGTGCTGGTTCTGCAGCGGCAGGTCGAGCTGCTCGATGCGCTCGGGGCTGAGCGTGAGGCAGATCAGTCCGCGAGCCTCGATCGCCATGAAGGTGATCTGCTCGGCGGTGACGTGCTCGGCGGCGACGCACACGTCGCCCTCGTTCTCGCGATCCTCGTCGTCGACGATGATCACCATCTTGCCGGCGCGATAGTCCTCGATCGCGGCCTCGATGGTGTCGAACGGGGAGTCGGACATGTAGGTCGCCTTGCATTCGGGGGCATCGGGGGCGTCGTGGGACGAACGCGCCGGAGCCCGTGAGCGGAATTCCCCTCGAGTCTACATCGAATTCGGGATCAGGCGTGCAACGTACCGTGCGATCACGTCCGCCTCGAGGTTCACGAGGTCGCCCACGGCGAGCTCGCCGAGGTTCGTGCGCTGCTGGGTCTCGGGGATCAGCTGCAGACGAATTCCGGCCGAATCGAGGCCCATCACGGTGAGCGACGTGCCGTTGACGGTGATCGAACCGCGGTCGATGCAGTAGCGCAGTACGTCGTCGGGCACGTCGATCTGGAGGTCGAGCCAGCGCCCGTCAGGGTCGCCGGAGCTGGAGCGGACGGCCCCCGTGGCGTCCACGTGCCCCTGCACCATGTGTCCGCCGAGCGGGTCGCCGGCGCGCAGCGCGGGCTCGAGGTTCACGCTGGCTCCGGGAGCGAGCGACGACAGGCGCGTGTGCGAGATCGTTTCCGGCAGCACGTCGAACGAGAGCCGACGCGTCGGGGCGGGCTCTGCTCCGGGATGCGGCGGCAGGTCCGCAGGCGCTGGCTCGCTCGTCACCACGGTGAGGCAGCAGCCATCCACCGCCACGCTCGCTCCGAGCGGCTCGTCGATCCCGGGCGCGTCGAGCACCAGGCGGTTGGGTTCCAGGGCGACGACGACCCCACGTGACTGCACGATCCCTGTGAACATGTGGTGCAGCCTAGCGACTGGGCGCGCACGCGCGCGAAGAAGAACGAGCCCCATGGGGCTCGTTCGAAGGCATCTGGCTGTGGCGGTGGGCGCTACGCCACGTCGGCGTGCGAGTCGTGCGCCGTGTGCGCGGTTGAAGACGACGTTCGCGGATCCTCGATGGCCACCGGCACGGGCTCGGGCTGTTGGCTGGTGAGCTCGTCGGCGGCCTCGAGGCCTGCTCGATCGGCAAAGATCGCCACCACGAACAGCAATACGAAGGACGTGAGCGTGATGAGGGCGAGCGTGAGGTCTTCCATCGTGCGTCTCCGTCCTGGGCTGGTTCGCGCTGCCGGCGGGGTGTCACGGTCCCCGGTTCCGGCGCGACGCTGCCGGGCTGAAGTGGCGTCGCAGGGGGTGTTGTCCCACGCAGGCGGGTCGATGAAACCGATGTTCGAAGGCCAACGCGCGGCCACCCCGCGCATGCGAGCGTGCGCGATGCGTGCAGGAAGTGCGCTGTACGGGGCGGGCTGGAGCTGCTTCGTAGGTGGTTCGTCGTCGGGCGAGCGCAGGTTCACGACCGGGATATCCCGCATGGGAACGTGGAATTCCGGGCTACCTAGGTCGACGGTGCGTGACTTAGGTAATTCCACCGACTCGCTGGACAGACAGGCATGGGACAGTGATGTTGCAAGGCAGCGAGGAACCAGCCGCCCGGAGCGCCGGGATCACACGGAAGGGGAACCGCGAGCGCCGCTCAGGCCCACGGATGGGCACCCGGATCGCCAGTCCGGTCGAGTGGCAGCCGCCAGGCGGAGCAGGGCTTCGCTGCCGAGCACCGGATGCACGTCCGGGACCTTCGACACGGGGGACGCCGCCCCATGTCACTGCGAAGGTCACAGCCACCGGGCACAGCGTGCAGCCGACAGACATACACCGCCCCACCGGCACGAGGCCGCGGGGCGGGAGAATTTCCACCAGCACGAACGTCAGCGCCACACACCACAACTGTCCCACAGCACGTCCACACCGCCACGATCGTCCCACGTCCCAAACGAAGACTTCGTGGCACTACAGCCAGGTCGCACATGCCGTCCCACACCGGCGCGACCAGGCACTCGCAGCCCCGGCCCCGTCCACCGTCCATGGACACAGCGGCCGGGGCTGCAACTTCTTCCGGGGTCAGTCGGCGGTCGCGCCGGGGAACGTCCACACGGGATGCAGCACGACGCAGTGGTGCTCGTCGTCGCCGCTCGGCGCCGCGGGTGTGTCGAGCGCCTCGCGAATCAGCGGGTGGTCGAGCGCCAGACCCGGCTGGTCCTCGGGCGCATCGATCGGCGCGACGTAGCAGTGCAGCGCGTCGAGCAGCTCGGCCTCGTGGAACCCGGAAAGCAGCGTGGGACCCGCCTCGCAGAGCACGTCGTTGATGCCGCGCTCGGCAAGCATCGCAAGGCTGGAGCCGCCGATGCAGAGGTCGCCGGGGCCGCACTCCGGAGCACGCCACACCCCGACGCCCGCGGCGACGAGCGCCAGCTCGGCATCGGCGGGTGCGTCGTGGGCACAGATCACGAGCACCGGTGCGTCGTCGATCGTCTGCACGAGCTGCGACTGCAGCGGCAGCCGCAGCCGACGGTCGTACACCACGCGCAGCGGTGGAACGGGCGTTCGCGCCGCGAGCGGGCCGCGCACCGTGAGCAGGGGATCGTCGGCCAGCACGGTGCCGATGCCCACGGCGATCGCGCCGGATCCGGCGCGCAGGTAGTGCACGAACTCGCGGCTCTCGGGTCCGCTGATCCAGCGCCGGTCGGGGTCGCCCGTGGCGAAGCGGCCGTTGCGCGTCATCGCCCACTTGGCGGTGAGATAGGCGCGCCCGCGCAGGTGGACGCTGTGGAAGCCGGCGTTCTGCTGGAGCGCGCGGCGTTCGATGTCGAGCGGCGCGCGCAGCACCTCGATGCCGGCGGCTCGCATCCGCGCAGGACCCATGCCGGCGGTGACGAGGTTGGCGTCGCTGCTGGCGTACACCACGCGCCGCACGCCGCGCTCGATGATGATGTCGGTGCACGGCGGCGTGCTGCCGTGGTGGCTGCATGGCTCAAGCGACACGTACAGGGTCGCGTTGTCGGGGACAGCCCCCTCGAGGTCTTCGAGCAGCGCGCGCTCGGCGTGGGCCGCGCCCTTTCGGACGTGGTGTCCGGTGCCGATCACCGTGCCGTCGGGCTGCGCGAGCACCGCGCCAACGACCGGGTTGGGTCGGGCGCCGGGGCGGCCGAGCTCGGCGAGCTCGATCGACTTGTCGAGCATCGCGCGATCGACGGGGTCGTCGGTGCGCGGGAGGCTCGCGGCACCCATGCAGTCGATGCCGTCGCCCTTCATGCGTCGCCGCCAGGATCGGTGCGCTGCAGTCGTGCCATGTAGAAGCCGTCGGTGTGGTCGACCTGTGGCCAGGTGCGGCGTTCGTCGAGCAGCTCGAGCGATGCGGGTCGTTCGGCGATGATCGCCTCGTCCTCGTCGCGCAGGATCGAGCAGGTGGAGTAGACGACGGTTCCGCCGACCTTCACGAGCCGGGCGGCCGCCTGCAGCAGGCGGCGCTGCAGGTCGACGAGCTCGTCGATGCCCTCCTCCGTGCGCTTCCAGCGCGCGTCGGGTCGGGCGGCGAGCACGCCCGTTCCGGAACACGGTGCGTCGACCAGCACCCGGTCGAAGGCGCCGCCGAGATCGGCCGGGTCGAGCGTGGTCGCATCGGCGACGCGCACCTCGACCCGCTCGGCGACGTGGAGCTTGTCCGCCAGCGCGCGGATCGAGTCGGCGCGGTGCTCGTGCAGCTCGACCGCCACGACCGAGCCGTCGCCGAGGAGGGATGCGACGTGCGTGGTCTTGCCGCCGGGCGCGGCGCACATGTCGAGGATGCGCTCCCCCGGTTTCGGATCGAGGAAGGTCGCGACCTGCTGCGATGCGAGCGACTGCGGATGCAGCTCGCCGCTCGCGACCCGCTCGACGATCTCGGGCGTGGGCCGATCCACGACGAGCGGCTCGCCTGCGACCTCGTCGCCGCGGGCGACGACCACGCGGAACGCTGCGGCGGTCGGCTCGTTCTGTGCCGCGAGCGCGTCGATCCCCTGCTGCCCGTGGCCGGCGCGTACGCGGTGAACGAGCCACTCCGGCATCGAGAGGATCGTGGCAAGGTCGGAGTCGTCGCTCGGGTCGAGCGCGTCGAGGATGCCCTGGCCGTCGACCTGCGCTCGGCGCAGGATCGCGTTGGTGAACGCGGTGGCGCGCTCGCCCACCACGCCGCGCACGAGCTCGACCGCCTGGCTGACGGCCGCATGTGCGCTATCGCTGCCGAGGCGGCGGCCGTCGGAGTCGGTGGCCTGCTGCAGGTGCAGCAGCTCGTACACGCCGATGCGCAGGGCGTGCAGCACGGGCGGGTCGAGCTTGCGCAGCGGGCGCTTGCCGAGCACGCCGATCACGTGGTCGAGCTGCTTGGCGTGCTGCACGGTGCCGTAGGCGAGCTGCTGGGCGAAGGCGCGCTCGCGCGGGTCGTCGTCCAGCCCGAGCTGCTCCACCACGCCGGCGAACGCGCGATCGGTCCAGGCGTCCTCGTCGAACGTGCGGCGGATCGTGAGCCATGCTGCCCAGCGGGCGCGGGTCACCTTGGTCGGCCGCTTGAGCCGGCGGGACTTCACGCGCTGGGAGGGGATCGGGGTCACGAGGCGGGGCGCTCCGGCGCGGTCGCCTGCTCGAGCGGCGTGCGCAGGCCGCGCAGCCAGTCGCCTGCCGGCATGCGTCGCTTGCCGGGCGGCTGCAGCTCGAGCACGTCGAGCGCGCCGTCGGCGGTGCCGATCAGCAGCCGCTGGTTGTCGTGCCACACCGCGCCGGGTCGCCCGCTCACCTCGGTCTCGCCATCGACGATCTCGGTGCGCCACAGCCCCAGGCGCTGCCCGTCGACCGTGAGCCACGCGCCGATGTGCGGGCTGAGCGCGCGCACCTGGTCATGCAGCTCGCGTGTGGTTCGCGACGGGTCGAGCATGCGGTCGGGCGCGGTGATCTTGTGGGCGTAGGTCGCCCCATCCTCGGGCTGCGGCTCGAAGGTGAGCGTTCCGGAGTCGGCGCGCTCGAGCGCGTCGTAGAGAATCCGCGCGCCGGCGGCCTCGAGCTTGGCGAACACGCTGCCCGCGTCGTCGTCGATCGCGATCGGCACGCGGGCGCGCTCGGCGATCGGTCCGGTGTCGAGGCCGGCCTCCATCTGCATGATGTCGACGCCGGTCTCGTCGCGACCGTCCATGATCGAGCGCTCGATCGGGGCGGCGCCGCGGTACTCGGGCAGGATCGAGCCGTGCACGTTGAGCATGAGGAAGTCGCTCAGCAGCGGCTCGCGCACCATCTGCCCGAACGCGGCGACCACGAAGGTGGTGATGCCGAGCTCGCGGTACAGCTCGAGCAGCTCGGGGTCGTGCATGCGCTCGGGCTGGACGAGGCGCACGTCGCGGTCCTTGGCGAGCTGTGCCACGGGCGGGCTCTGGAGCTTCTTGCCGCGACCGGCGGGCCGGTCGGGCTGGCTCACGACGAGCACGAGGTCGTCACGGGCGGGGCGTCCGTCGCCGGGACCGTCGAGCAGCGCGCGGAGCATGGCGGCACCGAAGGGGGCGGTGCCTGCAAACGCGATCGGCATGGTCGTCGTCTCCCTGCTTCGTCGGGTGCCTCGTCGGGGCGGGGACGGTCAGGTCAGGGCCGGGGGCGCAGCGTGCCCATCGCCTGGGCGAGCGCGGCGGAGTCGGTGACGCGATCGATCATCAGCACGCCGTCGAGGTGGTCGATCTCGTGCTGGAACACGCGGGCGTAGTAGTCGTCGAGCTCCCAGACCTTGTCCTCGCCGGTCGCGGTCTTGGCCTCGACCTTGACCGCGATGGCGCGCTCGACGGGGACGCGGACGTTGTCGCCGAGCGAGAGGCAGCCCTCGATGTCGGTGTCGGTCTCGTCGCTGCGCCACGTGATCTTCGGGTTCACGACCGCCTCGGCGGGGCCCTCCTCGGGCTGGAACGTGAACAGGCGCAGGCGCAGGCCGAGCTGCGGGGCGGCCAGGCCGATCCCGTAGGCGTCGCCCATGATGCTCGTCATGCGCTCGACGAGCGCCTCGAGCTCGCCGTCGAACTCGGCGACCTCGTCGGTCGGCACGCGCAGCACGGGGTCGGGGTACTGGCGGACGTGGCGCAGGGCCATCTGGCGGCGCTGCTCGACCTCGGGGGGCAGCTGCTCGTCGTCGGCGTGCTCGTTGCGGCGGGGTCGGCGCTTGGTCGCGGAAGATTCCATGGGTCGAAGGCTAGCAGGCGGCGCGGATTTCGCGCGCGCGTGCGAAGGTGACGGTGCGGGTGCGGGTGCGGGTGCGGGAGCGGGAGCGACCCGCACCACCCATCCGGAATCGGAGGCGCCAAACCACGCCGAATCCGGATCACACCCACGACCCGCGCCACCCATCCGGAACGGGGGGCACCAAACCACGCCGAATCCGGATCACACGTCGGCGCACCTGGGTAGGCCGACCCACATGGAGATGGACATGACCGAGCACGCGACACGCAATCGCGCCCAGTGGAACGAGTGGGCGGCGAACTACGCCGCGAGCGCCGAGCGCAACTGGGCCACGGCGGACGTGACATGGGGCATCTGGGACATCCCGGAGCGCGATGCCCAGCTGTTCGGCGCAGGCGGCATCGGGCGCTGGGCGGGGTGCGATGCGATCGAGCTGGGGTGCGGCGCGGGCTACGTTTCGAGCTGGCTCGCGCGGGCCGGTGCGGCGGTGACCGCGGTCGACATCAGCGATGCGCAGCTCGCCACGGCTCGACGCCTGCACGGGCTGCACGAGTCGGAGCTCGCCGGGTCGATCGAGTTCCTGCAGGCGAGCGCGGAGTCGGTGCCGCTGCCGGATGCGTCGTTCGACCTTGCGATCAGCGAGTACGGGGCGTGCCTGTGGTGTGATCCGGCGCTGTGGGTGCCCGAGGCGGCGCGGCTGCTGCGCCCCGGCGGCGAGCTGGTGTTCCTGACCAACGGCCTGCTGCAGGTGCTCTGCATGGACGACGACGGGCTGCGCACCACGCGTGAGCTGCACCGCCCGCTGTTCGGGCTGCATGCGCAGGAGTGGACCGACGAGCGCGAGGACTGCGTCGAGTTCCACCTCCCCCACGGCGAGTGGATCCGCGTGCTCGGTGAGCACGGGCTGCAGGTCGAGCGGCTCGTTGAGCTGCGCGCGCCCGTGGGTGCGACCACACGCTTCGAGTATGCCGACGCGGACTGGTCGCGCAGCTGGCCGTGCGAGGAGGCGTGGGTCGCGCGCCGGACCTAGGTTCCGCTCGCTGGCTGGGAGCGCTAGATGAGCGCCTGCGGGTCGACGTCGAGCACCACGCGCACGTCGGCCTTGCGCCGGTCTGATTCGGTCGTGCGCAGGAAGCGTCGCACGGCGCTCGCCACGTCGGCGACGCGGCGCGTGCCGACGAGCACCTGGGCTCGCTCGCGGTCGTTGATGCGCAGCAGGCGCGCCGGTCCGAGCACGTCGCCGGCATCGAGCTGGCGCATGCCGTCGCCGATTGCGCGTGCCCAGCGATCGCGCGACAGCTCGTCGCGTGCGCTCACGAGCACGCGCACGATCCGGGTGTAGGGCGGGAACCCGTGCTCCTCGCGCTCGGCGAGCTCGCGCTGCAGGAACCCGGCCACGTCGTGCGAGCGTGCGAATGCGAGGAACGGGTGCTGCGGGTCCCACGTCTGCAGCAACACCTTGGCGTGCTCGGCGGTGGCCGTGCTGCGCCCGGCGCGTCCGGCGAGCTGCGCGACCATGTTGAACGCGCGTTCCTCGGAGCGGAAGTCGGGGATCGCGAGCCCGGCATCGGCGTCGATCACCACGGCGAGCTCGACGTCGGGGAAGTCGTGACCCTTCGCGACCATCTGCGTGCCGACGAGGATCGCGGCGCCCGGCTCGTTGAACGCCTCGAGGATCGCGCTCACCGCGCCGCGGGTGCGCACCGCGTCGGCGTCGAGCCGGTGCACCGGCACGCTCGACCAGCGCTGCTCGAGCAGCGTCTCGAGCTGCTCGGTGCCGGCGCCCATTCGCGCGATGTCGCTCGATCCGCACTCGCGGCACTGCTGCGGGACGGGCTCGTCGTGGCCGCAGTGGTGACATGTCAGTCGCTGGCGCTTCGCCACGCGGCCGTGGATCACGAGCGACACGTCGCAGTGCGGGCAGCGGTACGTGTGCCCGCAGCCGCGGCAGTGCAGCGCCACGGCGTAACCGCGCCGGTTGTGCAGTACGATCACCTTGCGGCCGCGCCTGAGCGTCGCATCGATCGCGTCCTGCACCGGCAGGGTGAGCGGGTACTCGTCGGCGTGGTCGCGCAGGTCGACGAGGTGCACGGGCGCGAGGCGCCCGCCGCCGGGACGCTCGCGCAGCACCACGTGGCGCTGCACGCCCTTCCAGCTCTCCGGGCGCGGGGTGGCGCTGCCGAGGATCAGTCGTGCGCCCTCGGTGGCGGCGCGACGATAGGCGACCCGTCGCGCGTCGTAGCGCGGGTCGCTGTCCTGCTTGTAGGAGCCGTCGTGCTCCTCGTCGATCACGACGAGGC
>JAGQUL010000302.1 GCA_020438525.1 Thermoleophilia bacterium
GAGCGGGAAGTCGCCCATGAACACGCGCTGCTCGCGAATCTCGCCGGTGTCGCGATTGACGAAGCGGACCGTCATGCTGAGCGGCGCGGAGAAGGTCTTCTCCGTCTCGCGGCACTCGTCGATGTCGATCGTCGGCGCATCGAACTCGAACTCGCCGAACTCCACGGCGAGGTTGCCGGTGTAGTCGACGATCGGGCTGATGTCCTGGATCGTCTCCGCCAGGCCGTCGGTCAGGAAGCGCTCGTAGCTGCGCTTCTGGATCTCGATCAGGTCGGGCAGGTCGAGCGCGTGCTCGAGGCTGCCGAAGGAAAATCGCTGGCGGTCCGGGGTCTTCGTGGCCACGTCGGGGTGCTCCTGCGTGTCGCTTGCTGTCGGCCGCGCGCGCGGGCGCATGTGAGAGCCCGTGCATCGCGTTTCGTCTGTTCGTGCACATCCTGCGGTGGAGGCCTCGAGGACCTCCGCGCATGCAGGCTGCCGACATCGTGTCGGCGACCTCCGCACGACGGGCGTCGTTACACACGTGGCCGAGACGCTCGTCGCCGCTGCGCGGTGCAGCGCGAGCAATGCTGCTCACGTGTGCGTGCACGGGCGATCGAGCGGCGGCTGGGAGGCCTGCCCGATCGCTGATCCGGACCCCGTCCTTGCATGCGATCGCACTCCGCCCGGAGGCGGAATGCGCAACACTATACCCCGGTCACGATTCGTGCAAATTCGACCCGCCGGGGCGAGCCGCGGCCGGGGTCAGGCCGCTGCAGGCCCCGAGTACTGGGCGTCGCCGAACCCGAGCATCGGGTAGAAGATGAAGCCGAGCAGCGCGAGCCCGAGCCCGAAGCCCGTGCCCTTGCCGAAGCTCGTCGCTACATCGATCGACACGATGATCGCGACGATCAGGTTCACGAACGGGATGAGCAGCAGGATCAGCCACCAGCCGGGGCGGCCCGCAATCTTGAGCAGCAGGTAGGCGTTGTAGATCGGGATGATCGCGCCCCATCCGGGCTGGCCGGCCTTCTCGAACGTCTTCCACCATCCGGCGATGACCACCACGATCAGCGCGATGTAGATGAGAGTGCCGACTGCGTTCATTGTGTTGCTCCGTGTGTCGTGTGCTCGGGTTCGAGCGTCGCCTACCCCCGCGAGGGAGCGGGCCAAACACTTCTCGGACGATCAGCTGATCGGCGGGAGGTTCGGGTGGTCAGCGGTCCCGGTCGAGCACCCAGATCATCTCCGCGGGCCAGCGTCGAGACCACTCGACCTGCACGCGGCTTCGGTACGTCGTCTCCGCCGTGTCGACGGGCGGCTGCGTCTCGACCAGGTCGACGATCGACAGGCCGCAGCTGCGGAACAGCCGGATCCACTCGCCGTACGGCAGGTTGAACATCACCATCCCGTCGTCCTCTATGCGATGCATGCCGAAGTAGTCCTTGGCCAGGCGCCCGTCGATCTCGGCGCCGCCGCCCTCCCAGCAGGTCTCGAGCATCGGGGTGATCAAGCTGAACGCGAGCCGACCGCCCGGCCGCAGCACTCGTGCGGCCTCGGGAATCCAGCGGTACGGGTCGGCGAACATCGATGCGCCGTAGTCGCTGAAAGCGACGTCGAACGACGCGTCGGGCAGGCCGGTCGCCTCCACGTCGGCGTGCACGAGCGTCACCGCGGGCGGCGTGTCGTCCTCGGCGGCGACCCGCGCGATCAGTCGGCGTGCGTGCGCGAGCTGCTCCTCGGAGAAGTCGATCGCGGTGCAGCGCGCGCCGCGTCGAGCCAGGCCCAGCGAGAACTGCGCGCCGCCCGCACCGAACTCGGCGACGTCACGGCCGGCGACCTCGCCGAGCACCTGCAGCTCCGACTCCGGGGTCGAGAACACGCCCCACGTCGGATCGCTCGTCGGCAGCTGTTCGGCATGGCGCAGCTGGTAGCTGTCGGCGCTGCGCTTCCACCACGCCTTGTTCTGGGCGATGTGGTCGAGCTCCTGGGGCCGATCCGTCGTGCGCATTCGTCCAGCATACGCTGGTCCGGGAGTCGACACCCTCCGGAGACCCGTTTGGGTCAGCCCACGTCGACCCCGAGCGAGCGCCCGACCAGCCAGGTCGCGACCATCGCGATCCCGCCGCCGACCGCGACGCGCATCGCTCCCCGCAGGATCCGGCTGCGGCCGAGTCGCGCCGCCAGCGCACCGGCAACGAACAGCAGCAGCACGGTCACGACCATGGCGACGACGACCTGCGCGTTGCTTGGGGCGAGCAGGATCGCCGCGAGCGGGATCGCTGCACCGACCGCGAAGCTCACGGCGCTCAACCACGCGGCCTGCCATGGGCGCGCCACGATGTCCTGTTCGATCGCGAGCTCCTCGCGCAGGTGGGTCGCGAGCGCGTCGTGCTCGGTGAGCTGCGTTGCGACCTGCAGTGCGAGCTCGGGGGTGAGGCCGCGCGACTCGTAGATGCCGGCGAGCTCGGCGAGCTCGTCGTCGGGGAGGTTCGCGAGCTCCCAGCGTTCACGACGGATGTCGGCATCCTCCGTGTCGCGCTGCGCCGCGACCGACACGTACTCGCCGGCCGCCATCGACAGCGCGCCCGACACGCCGCCTGCGACTCCCGCCGCGAGCAGCGCACCGCTCCCGCCGCCCGCCGCGGCGACACCGATCACCAGGCCTGCGGTCGACACGATTCCGTCCTCGGCACCGAGCACGAACGGTCGCAGCCAGCCGGTGGTGCCGAGCGCTGCATGCCCTTCGACGTGCCCGGCCGCTCGCGCGCGCTGCCGGGCCCGCCGCTCCGCGACCGCGGGATCGTTCTCGGTCGGCGCGGGTCCGGTCGGCGGTGGCAGCTCGCCTGGGTCGTCGTCGTGCATGTCTCGCCTTTCGTGTCAGTCGTCGGACCTGCCCGCGATCGCGCGTCCTGCTGCACGACCGGAGAACAGGCATCCGCCCAGGAACGTACCCTCGAGCGAGCGATATCCGTGCACGCCGCCGCCGCCGAATCCCGCGACCTCGCCTGCGGCGAACAGGCCGGGCACCGGATCGCCGCGCGAGTCCAGCACGCGCGATTCGAGGTCGGTCTGCAGCCCGCCGAGCGTCTTGCGGGTGAGCACCCGCAGCCGCACGGCGATCAGCGGGCCGGCCTTGGGGTCGAGCAGCCGGTGCGGCGCAGCGGATCGGATCAGCCTGTCGCCGAGATACTCGCGTGCCCGGTCGATGCCGGCGACCTGCCCGTCGGCAGGCGCGGCGCTGCCGATCTGTTCATCGCGCGCCCGCGCGTGAGCGCGCACGCGGGACGCATCGAGCTGTGGCGCGTCGGGCCCGGCGAGCTCGTTCATCGCGGCGACGAGCTCGTCGATCGTGTCGCGGACGATGAAGTCCTCGCCGTGGTCGAGGAACGCCTGGACCGGTCCGGGTGGCCCGGGCAGCACCCGGCCGAGCACCTTTCGGATCGAGCGGCCGGTGAGATCGGGGTTCTGCTCGCTGCCCGACAGCGCGAACTCCTTCTCGACGATCTTCTGCGTGAGCACGAACCACGTGTACGGCTGCTTCGTCATGCAGATGTGCCGCAGGGTCTCGAGCGTGTCGTAGCCGGGCCAGAGCGGGTCGGGCAGGCGGTCGCCGCGGGCATCGAGCCAGAGCGACGACGGGCCGGGAAGGATCCGGATTCCGTGCGCGGGCCAGATCGGATCCCAGTTGCGGATTCCCTCGGTGTAGTGCCACATGCGGTCGCGGTTCACGATGCGTCCACCGGCTGCCTCGGTGATCGCGAGCATCCGGCCGTCGACGTGGGCCGGCACGCCGCACAGCACGTCGGCCGGTGGCGTGCCCATCCGCTCGGGCCACGCTGCACGGACCAGCTCGAGGTTGCCGCCGATGCCGCCCGACGCGACCACCACGGCGTCGGCTGCGAGCTCGAACGTACCGACGGCATCACGGTTCGTCGCGACCGCGCGGTCGGCGTCGTCGCTCCTGAGCAGCGTGCCGTGCACCCCGCGTACGGCCCCGTCGGTGGTGACGAGCCCGTCGACCTGGTGTCGCCATGCGAACTGCACCAGCCCGTCGCGTTCGGCGCGGCGCAGGCGCTCGACGAACGGCTCGACGAGTCCGGGCCCGGTGCCCCACGTGATGTGGAAGCGGGGCACGGAGTTGCCGTGGCCGTCGGCCCGGCCGTCACCGCGTTCGGCCCAGCCGACGAACGGCACCGCATGCCAGCCGCGGGAGCGCAGGTACGCGCGCTTCCCGTCGGCCGCCCACTCGACGTAGGCCCGCGCCCAGCGCGAAGCGCAGCTGTCCTCGGCGTCGGGCCGGTCGAACTGCGCTGAGCCCTGCCAGTCCTGCCAGGCCAACTCGGGCGAATCTCGGATCCCCATCCGCCGCTGCTCGGGGCTGTCGACCAGGA
>JAGQUL010000303.1:0-1827 GCA_020438525.1 Thermoleophilia bacterium
CGCCCTGTCGGTTGCCGCCTTGGCCGCCCTGGCGGTTGCCGCCCTGGCCGCCGCGACTGCTGCCGCCCTGGCCACCCTGTCGGTCACCACCCTGGCCGCCGCGATTGCCGCCGCCCTGGCCGCCCTGCCTCTGTCCGCCACCGGTCTGCTTCGCCGGGGCGCTGTCGCCGCCGGCCTTCTTCTTGAACTTGTCGAACAGCCCCATTCGGGACCTCTTTTCCTATCGAGTTGTCGCTATGGACCGAAGGTCGCGCAGCTAGCACGCGCCCCACGGCTTGGCCGGTCCGTCGGGCACGTCTGCGCCCACGAGTTCCGGCTCTGCGACGCGGCCACCCTCGCCGGGCTCCGCGATCGCTATGGATTCACGCACCGTGCGCTGCGGTGCGAGCTCTCGCTCCGCGAGCGCGCCGAGCGCTCGGACGACTTCCTCGGGCTTTGCGGAGCCCGCCTCGGTCAGGCGAACGAACGCGCGCACGAAGGACCCTTCGTCGGTCTGGTGCACGGTCATCTCGCCGATGAAGCGTCGAACGTCGACGCTCCGGGCCTGCTTCTTCGGACTTGCACGTTCCACGAGCACCTCGGGTGCGGCGAGCAGCTGCTCGACCGCACGTTCGAGTGCATCGACCGGAACGTCCGGTCCGAAATTCCATCGCCACGTGGCACCGGCCACGCGGCTTGCGGCGCTCACGTACGCGCCGTGCAGTCGTTCGACGCGCTGCAGCAGCAGGCCTGCGGGCAGCACCTCGCTCAGCTGCAGCGCGAACTGGTCCTCGTCGATCACGTCGGCCAGCTCGACCTCGAAGATGTCGTTCCACGCCTCGGTCGCGACCGGGCGCGGCATCGCCATCTTGATGCGCGGCTTGGGTCGCATGCCCTCGCTCAGCGCCAGCGTCACGCCGGCGCGGCGCAGCGCGCCGAGCAGCGTGTCGACGGTCTCGAGGTGGGACAGGAAACGGATGCGTCCCTGGATCGAGATCGAGATCCGGTAGTGGTAGCGGTCCTTGAACGCGGCCGCGCTCTCGGCTGCGGCGCGCTCGGGCGAGGTGATGCGCTTGTCGGTCGCGGTGTCCGCGGTCGCGGCCGGCGTGGTGGTGGTCGTCGTCATCACTTCACCACCCGGGTTCGAATCGGGCCGAGGCACGCGCCACAGTCGGTGCAGCCGTCCCAGCGACAGTCGCCGGTCACGGCCTCCGCGCGCGACTGCCACAGCTCGTCGAGCAGGAACTCCTTGCTCAGGCCGGAGCGCACGTGGTCCCACGGGAGCGGCTCGAAGTCGCCGAACTCGCGGTTGGCCTCGCCGTCGAGCGTCATGTCGTGTGCCTCGAACGCGTCGAACCAGGCCTGCTCGTCGTAGAGCTCGTTCCAGGCGTCGAAGCGCGCGCCGCGGCGCCAGGCGTCCTCGATCACGGGTGCCGTGTGGCGGCCGCCGCGCGAGAGCGCGCCCTCGAGCATGGAGGTCTTGGGGTCGTGGAGCGAGAGCTTGATCTGCTGGCGGGGCATGCCGCGGCGGATGTACTGCTGCTTGAGCAGCAGCTGCTCGCGCGGCGCCATGCCTTCCCACTGGAACGGCGTGTGCGGCTTGGGCACGAAGTTGGAGGCGCTGACGTGCACGGTGAAGCGTGCGTTCTCGCCGAGCACCTCGCGGCCGATCGCGCGGGCGCGGATGCCGAAGTCGACGATCGCCTGCACCTCGTCGTGCGTCTCGCGCGGCAGGCCGATCATGAAGTAGGTCTTGAGCGACGTGTAGCCCGCCTCGAACGCGGCGCGAACGGCGCCGTCGATCATCTCGTCGTCGATCGTCTTGCAGATGATGTTGCGCATCCGCTG
>JAGQUL010000303.1:1885-9199 GCA_020438525.1 Thermoleophilia bacterium
GGGCCGGTGTCGACGCGGTTGGACGGCAGCGACAGGTGCAGGTCGGGGTGCTTGGACTTGATGCCGGCGATCGCGTCGTCCACGTCGGTGTAGTCGGACGTGGCCAGCGAGGTGAGCGAGAGCTCGTCGTAGCCCGTGCACTCGAGCGCGGCGAGGCCGGCCTCGACGACCCTCTCGGCGGGGCGCTCGCGGACTGGGCGGTACCAGGAGCCGGCGTGGCAGAAGCGGCAGCCGCGGGTGCAGCCGCGCATCACCTCGACGCTGGCGCGATTGAAGATCGCGGAGGCGTACGGGACGATCGGGTTGGTGGGCTGGGTGGAGATGTCGAAGGAGTCGTAGACCGCGCGGTCGACGAGGTGCGAGCCGAGCGCGGGTACGTACACGTTGGGGAGGCGCGAGAGCGCGAGCAGGCGCTTGCGGCGGTCGGGCAGGCGCTCGAGGATCTCCACGACGCGGACCACGAGGTCCTCGGCCTCGCCGATCAGGAAGCAGTCGAAGAACGGCGCGAGCGGCTCGGGGTTGGAGGCGCAGGGGCCGCCACCCATCACGATCGGGTCGTCGTCGCCACGCTCGGATGCGTGGAGCGGCACGCCGGCCAGGTCGAGCATCTCGAGCACGTTGGTGTAGCAGAGCTCGTGCTGGAGCGTCATGCCCCAGAGGTCGGCGTCGCGGACGGGGCGCCAGGATTCGAGGCTGAACAGCGGCACGTGCTCGCGACGCATCGCGTCCGCCATGTCGGGCCACGGGCAGTAGGTGCGCTCGGCCCACGCGTCGGTGCGCTCGTTGACCATCGAGTAGAGGATCTGCAGCGCCTGGTTGGAGATGCCGATCTCGTACGCGTCGGGGTACGACCACACGACGCGCGCGGTCGCGGTCTCAGGATCCTTGAGGACCTGGTTCGATTCTCCGCCGATGTACCGGGACGGCTTCTGCACGCCCGGCAGGATCGACTCGATGGTCTGCTCGAGCGATGGCACCTGCTCGAAGCCTCCTGCAAAAATCTCACGTTCCCCGCGGCGCGCCCCGATGGCTGGCGGATGTGGCGCCCCGTGCTGCGGTCGATCGGTCGCGTGTGTCGCGCATGCGATCGGGTCTCGCGCACGGGCTGCCTGAGCCCGCTCGTCCACCGTGACTACCCGGCTGCGTCGGCTGCCCGCTCCTCGGCTGCGAGGCGATTCGCGAGGCAGAGTGCCCAGGCGATTCAGCCGGCTCGCGCGAGGTGTCGAGCGCCGCCCGCGCGCAGGGCGCCAGCGGTTGGAAAATACCTGCGTAGCCTAGCAGGTAGGCAGGTCCTGCCCCCGCATCGGCCACGCCAATCCAGTCGGCATTTCGCTCGCCGGGCTTGAGAGCGGGAATCGGCGGTGCCCCGCACGCGCACCCGATCACGCCATGCGCGCCACACGCGCGCACCCGATCACGCCGTGCGCGCGCACGCACGTAACGAAACTCCGCTCCAGCCCAACTTTCGTTACCTGTGCCTCGAAAATCCGCGGCACGGCGAGCGAAGGCGACCGGTCAGCGGCGCAGGCGACGGCGGGCACGGGATGCCGCGCCGCCGGTGAGCGGCGAGCCGGCCAGCGATGCGCCTCGCGGAGCTCGCGATCCAGCGGCCGCGCGCTCGCTGCCGGTGGCGCGCAGCGAGCCGAACCCGCCGACCGGGCGGCCGGTTCGTCGTCGATATCGCTCCTCCGGGCGTTCCGCCTCGCGCAGCACCGCCGCCACGAGCCCGAGCAGTGCCATGTTCGTCCACAGCGACGACCCGCCGTAGCTGAACATCGGCAGCGGCACACCCGTGACCGGCAGCACGCCCACGACCATCCCCACGTTGACGCACACCTGCGCGAAGAAGAGCGTGGCGACCCCGCCAGCGACGAGCCGGCCGTAGTAGCTCGTTGCAGTCCCCACCGCAGCGAGGATCCGGCTCAGCAGGAGCAGGTACAGGCCGAGCACGAACGCGCCGCCGATGAATCCGGTGCGCTCCACGAGCGTCGCGAAGATGAAGTCGGTCTGCGGCTCGGGCAGGAAGCCCTGCTGCACCTGCGACGCCTCGTCGCTCGGGCGCCCGGCGAGCTGGCCGGATCCGATCGCGATCTTCGCCTGGATCGTCTGGTAGTTGGAGCCCTGGGCATCGGCCTCCGGATCGAGGAATCCGGTCAGGCGCTTGACCTGGTAGTCGTGCAGCACCGTGAGCCCCACCGCCGGCAGCAGGCCGAGCACGAGCACGAGCAGCGCGACCACCGTGCCGCCGAGCATCGCGAAGTGCACCCAGCGCGCACCTGCGAAGAACAGCACGCCGAGCGAGAGGTACCCGTACACCTGCGCCGTGCCGAAGTCCGGCTGCAGGAACACGACCGCGGCCGGCACCGCCATCATCGCGAGCACCGTGGCGAACACGCGCCCGCTGCGCACCTCCCGCGCTCGCCCCGCGAGGAACCCGGTCACGGCGATCAGTGCAAGGAACTTGCCGAACTCCGAGGGCTGCAGGGCGATCGGCCCGAGGTCGATCCAGCGCCGCGACCCGTTCACCACGGTACCGACGAACCGCACGGCGACCACGCCCGCGATCGCGAGCGCGAGCGCGTGCGGCCACCACTGCTGCCACCACACGAGCGGGATCCGCGACACGCCGAACGCGATCGCGATCCCGATCATCGCGAATGCCACCTGGCGGTACGCGAAGTCGTGCTGCACGCCGCCACCGGGCGCGACGATCGCCGTGTCGAGCAGCCAAACGCTCGACAGGATGATCGCTGCCGCCACGACCAGCAGGGTCGAGTCGCCGCCGAGCAGTCGCTTGAACGCGGCACCCATCAGTCGCTGCCTCCGCCGCCACCAGCGTTGCCGCCGTCGGCACCGAACCAGTCCTGGAACATCTGCAGCACGATCGGCGCAGCCGCCGTGCCACCATGACCGCCGCCGTCGACCACCGCGCACACCGTGATCGTCGGGTTCTCGACCGGCGCGAACCCGCAGTACCAGCCGGTGTCGGTGCCGCTCGTCATCTCCGCGGTGCCGGTCTTGCCGGCCGTGTTCACCTTGAAGCCCTGGAACACCGCGCTCGCCGTGCCGACCGGCCCGTTGTTGACGAGCTGCATGCCCTCCTTCACCGCCGCGACGTTGACGGGGTCGAGCCCAAGGTCGTGGGACTCGCCCGGCGGGATCTCCACCACGTCGCGCCCGCCCGGCTCCTGGATGCTCTTGCCGATGTGCGGCGTGTGGTACGTGCCACCGTTCGCGATCGTCGCGTACGCCGTTGCCATCTGCAGCGGCGTGACGCGCAGGTCACCCTGGCCGATCGACAGGTTGACGCTGTAGCCGAGCTTCCAGATCCGATCGATCTCCGGCGCATCCTTGAACGTCTCGCGGCGCCACTTCGGCGTGGGCATCACCCCGGTCGCCTCGCCGGGGATGTCGACGCCGGTCTCCCGCCCCAGTCCGAACTGCTCGGCGTACTTCTGCAGCGGTGATCCGGGCGCGTTGAAGAAGCCGATTCCGAGCGTGTAGAAGTAGGTGTTGCACGACACCTCGATCGCCGTCTTCAGGTCGATCGCGCCCAGGTTCAGGTCGGTGTTGTTGGGGAACTTCGTGCCCATGATGTTCATGCTTGGCGGGCACGGGATGAGCTTGTCGGGAGTCAGCAGTCCCTGGTGCATCGCCGCCAGCGCGGTGATCGGCTTGAACGTCGAGCCCGCCGGATAGGTGCCCTGGATCGCGCGGTTGAGCAGCGGGATCCGCCGATTGTCCTTGTTCAGCTTCGCCGCGATCCGCTGCGACTTCTTGTCGACGTTCACGAACACGTTCGGGTCGTAGTCGGGGAACGAGGCCATCGTCAGGATCTCGCCGTTGCGCGGATCGATCGCCACCACCGCGCCGGCCTTCGCGCTGCGACCCGACGCGGTACCGCTCACGCGCCGCACGCTCTCGGCGAGCGCCTTCTCGGCGACCTTCTGCAGCTTCAGGTCGATCGTCGTGACGAGGTTGCGCCCCGGCACCGGCGGCAGGCCACGCAGGCCACTGTCGCTGCGCACGCCAGCCGCGTCGACCTCCACGGCGTCGTAGCCGTTGGTGCCGCGCAGGTACTGGTCGTACTTGTACTCGAGGCCGCTCTTGCCGATGCTGTCGATCAGCTGCAGCGACGGGTACTGCTTCAGGTCGCTGTCGCTCACCTTGCCGACCTGTCCGAGGATGTGCGCGGCGAGCGGACCCTTCAGGTAGTCGCGCGCATACGCCTCGCGCACGTCCACGCCGGGGAAGTCGGCGGCGTGCTCGGCAAGGTAGTGCACGACCGCGTCGTCCTTGACGTCCTTCGCGACGATCACCGGCTCGATCTGGCCCGGCGCGGCACCGTTGATCGCCTGCCGGATCTCGCGCTGCGTCTTGCCGATCTCGAACTTGTTGGGAGCGAGCACGCGGCCCAGCTCGCCGACGAGCCCGTCGATGCGGTCGGGGTCGACGTCCTGCAGGTCCACCACGACCTGGCGCATCTCGCGGTTGATCACGATCTGTCGACCACGACGATCGAGGATGCTGCCGCGCGGCGCCGCGACCGGCAGCTTGCGGATCACGTTCGAGTCGGCGCGCTCGACGTACTCGGCGCCACCGATCACGGTGAGTGCCCAGAGGCGCAGCACGAGGATGCCGATCAGCACGATCCCGAAGATGCCGGCGATCGCAAGGCGCGGCGCGATCGGGCCCACGCCCTCGCGAGCGGATCGCGCGACGCTGCTCACGGCCGGCGAGGACCGGCGTGGTTCGGGCAGCAGCGATGGACGACGACCACCGCGGCCTCGTGAGCGACCTCCGCCCATCATGTCGTGCCCTCCGATCCGGAGAGCGGCGAGAAGCTGTTCGCCGCCACGAGCACCTTGCGCACGAGCAGGTACGTCGGCACGGCGAGCACCGAGGAGATCACGGTCATCATCGCGGCGCGACCGACGAAGCCGTCGACCTGGTGCACCGCCGGGTTCACGAGGAACTCCACGAGCGGACGACCGAGCTGCATCGCGAGCGTGGCGAGCACGCCGGCCACGAGCGGCGGCACGGGATGGTCGTCGGTGATCAGCGCCTCGCCGACCCGACCGCACGCGTATCCGATCAGCACGAGCATCAGCGCGTGCGTTCCGAGCGGCAGCGCGGCGAACGTGGCGATCGCCACGCCCGCAACGAATCCGTAGAACGCGCCGTTGATCGATCCGGTGAGCAGCGCAAGCGATGCCACGACGAGCACGAGCACGTTCGGGTATGCGTCGCCGATCTCGATGCGATAGGCGATCGAGACCTGGACGAGCGCCGCTGCCAGGACCAGGGCGACGCCCACGAT
Organism: Thermoleophilia bacterium; assembly: GCA_020438525.1. The sequence continues at coordinate 7,206 of JAGQUL010000303.1, forward strand.
GCGGGCGCCGCTGCTCATCCGGTGCCCACCTCGACCGGGTTCCTGCGCACGAGCACCATGACCTCGTCGATGCGATCGAAGTCGACGAGCGGCGTGACCTGGACGGTCTTGTGCAGGTCGGCGGGATCGTTGCCGACGCTCGACACGTAGCCGATCGGCAGGCCCTTCGGATAGATCGAGCGCAGCTCGCCGTTCTTGGATGCGAAGCCGCTGGTGATCACCTGATCACCCTCCTCGACTTTGGCCGACTGCTTGACGAACTTGAGCTGCATCGTGGGGACGCCCTCGGTGGAGACCGTGCGCAGCACGCCCCACGCGTCGCTGTCGACCACCGACGCGCTGACGCGCTGCGTGTCGTCGACGATCAGGCTCACCACGGCGTAGTCGTCCATCACGTTCGTGACGTGTCCGATCAGGCCGGGCACCGCCATCACCGGGTCGTCCTTGCGGATGCCGTCCTTGGAGCCCCGGTCGATCACGAAGCTGCTCTCGACGGTGCCGGGCTGGCGCGTGGTGACGCTCGCCCACACCCGGTCGTAGCCGGCGGGATACAGGAACGTCTGGTCCAGGTTCAGGTCGGCCTGCAGGCGCGCGACGTCGGCGGAGTTCACGTCCGCAGCGCGGAGCTTGGCGCGCAGCTCGGCGTTCTCACGCTTGAGCTTCGGGTTCTCGCTCGTGGCCGAGAAGAGTCGTCCGGTCCAGTCCCAGGCTCCGGCAATCGGGTCCCATGCACGCGACAGCCCACGCTCGATCGGGGCCACGGCGTCGAGCACCGCGAGCTGCGTGCCGTGCAGCACGGCGCCGCCGCGGTAGGACACGGTGATCAACGCAAGACACGCCACGAGCAGCACGGCAAGTGCCCCGCGACGGGCGGGCACCGACGATCGACGCCTCGGGAACACGTGCCCGCGTGTGCGTGCGCCCGCGCGAACGCGGCGGTCGCGGCGTCCGACGTAGCTGGCCTCCGGCGCGACGGGGCCGCCGCTTGCGGCGGTAGCGCGGCTGGTGGTGCGGCGTCGGCGCTTGGTGTTGGGGGTCGGTACTCGCATCGGGGGGCCTTCAATGTGTCGAGCAGGAGGGTCTGCGAGTTGCGCAATCCTTCGATGCTCGATCACGGGTTGGCCGCACACTGCCACGGTGTGGCCGCGCGTGCGGCACTTCCCGGGTCAGTAGGTGGTGCGCGCTGCCCGTCGTCGGGTCTGCTGCGAGCGCTGGATCGTCTCGTACTCCTCGAGCGACCGGCCGGCGCCGATCGCCACGCAGGTGAGCGGGCTCTCGGCCACGTGCACCGGCATGTGCGTGTCGAAGCGCAGGCGCTCGTCGAGCCCGTTGAGCAGTGCGCCACCACCCGCGAGCATGATGCCGCGGTCCATGATGTCGCTGGCCAGCTCCGGCGGGGTCTTGTCGAGCGTGAGCTTCACCGCGTCGACGATCTGGTCGACCGGTTCCTTGAGCGCCTCGCGGACCTCCTCGGAGGTGAGCACGAGCGTCTTGGGCAGGCCGGTCACGAGGTCGCGACCACGGATCTCCGCCTTGGCTTCCTGGCCCATCGCGAACGCCGACCCGATCTCGAGCTTGAGCTCCTCCGCCGTCTGGTGGCCGATCAGGATCTTGTAGTCGCGCTTGACGTAGTTGATGATCGCCTCGTCCATCTCGTCGCCGCCGACGCGGAGCGAGTGGGCCACCACGATGCCGCCGAGGCTGACCACGGCGACCTCGGTGGTGCCGCCGCCGATGTCGACGATCATCGAGCCGGTCGGCTCGCCGGTGGGCAGGCCCGAGCCGATCGCGGCGGCCATCGGCTCCTCGATCAGGTACGCGTGGCGGGCGCCGGCGCTGAGGGTCGCTTCCTCGACCGCACGCTTCTCGACGTTGGTCACGCCCGAGGGCACGCACACCACCACGCGCGGGTGTGCGAAGCGATTGTGGTGCACCTTCTTGATGAAGTGGCGCAGCATCTGCTCGCACACGTCGAAGTCGGCGATCACGCCGTC
>JAGQUL010000304.1 GCA_020438525.1 Thermoleophilia bacterium
CGTTCGACGCCGATCCGTCCACGCCGAGTCCGACCGGAGCGCCGGCCGCGATCAGGTCGGCGACGGGCGCGATGCCCGATCCGAGCCGCCCGTTCGAGCTCGGGCAGTGCGCCACGCCGATCCCCTCGCGACCGAACAGCGCCACTTCAGCGGGATCCAGGTGCACGCAGTGCGCGAGCCACACGTCGTCGCCGATCCAGCCCAGCCGCTCGAGGTACTCGACCGGTCGGCATCCGTGGTGTTCGGCGCAGTAGGCGTCCTCCTCCACGGTCTCCGCGAGGTGCGTGTGCAGCCGCACGCCGTGGCGACGCGCGAGCTCCGCGCTCTCGCGCATCAGCCGCTCGGTCACCGTGAACGGCGAGCACGGCGCGACCGCGATCCGCACCATCGAATCGGGTGCGGGATCGTGGAACCGCGCGATCGCGGTCTCGGTGGCGGCGAGGATCGAATCGGTGTCCTCCACCACGTGGTCGGGCGGAAGCCCGCCCTGCGACTGGCCGAGGTCCATCGAGCCGCGACAGGGATGAAAGCGCATGCCGAGGTCGCGCGCAGCGGCGACCTCCACGGCGAGCAGGTCGCCGGCATCGGCCGGGTGGAGGTAGTGGTGGTCGGTGCTCGTCGAGCAGCCGGATCGAAGCAGGCCGGCGATCGATGCGCGCGCCGCGGCGTCCTGGCCGGCCTCGTCGAAGTGCGCCCAGGTCGGGTAGAGCGTGGTGAGCCAGTCGAACAGGATCGAGTCCTGCGCGAGCCCTCGGGTGAGCGCCTGACACATGTGGTGATGGCAGTTCACGAGCCCGGGTGTGAGCAGGAAGCCGGGGCGATGCATGACCTCCGCACCGTCGCGCAGGTCGGCCGGCGCGGCACCGCTGCCGATCGCCACGATCCGCGAGCCCTCGACCACGACGTGTCCGTCGGCATGCTCGGTACCTGCTGCGTCGACCGCGGCGATCGCGCAGCCCTCGATGACGATCCTGGTCGCCACGGATTCTCCTCCCCATCGTCTCGCGCGCATGCGCACGCGCACGAGGGCGAGCCTACTCGAACCACGCTGCTCGGTGCGCAGGAACCGGCATGGCGACGACGATTCGGGGATCCGCGACGGTACCCCCTTGCGGGCTTCGCGGCTTGGTGGTTCGCTGGTATGTGGAAGCCACGCCCACAGGGGGGTGCGTGGCAGACCGGGGTCCGGTTCCCACGACCGGACCACGTGTGGACCGACAGGGGGAAGATCCATGGGTTGCCCAGCAGCAGGGCCCGTGACTCAGGGCGGAGGGCCGATCTCGTTCGGCGCACCACCCGCGACGACGGCACCGACCACTCCGCCGCCCACCGCGGCCGCACCGACGACCTCGGTGGCAGGCGCATCGGGTGGTGGCCCGGCGCTCGACGGCGCACAGCTCGCCACCGTGCTTCCGCAGCTCACGACTGCGATCGAAGGCCTGGCATCCGCGCTCGGCGGCGCGAACGCCCTCGGCGGTGGCGCCGCGGCGGCTCCGTCCACGAGCGTCGCGGGCGTCGAGGGCGGCGGTGGCATGCCACCGATGAAGAATCCCGTGCAGCAGGTCCCGCCCAGCGCGACCCAGGTGGCCGGCGCGGAGGGTGCCGGCACCGCACCGCCGATGAAGAGC
>JAGQUL010000305.1 GCA_020438525.1 Thermoleophilia bacterium
GAGCACGGGCGAGGTCAGGCGCGGCGGACCGGCGACCGTGGCCGAGCGCGTGGCCGACGGCGAGCTCGAGCTGCTCGGCGGCCCGCGCGAGCCGCACCCGACCGCCGGCATCACCATCTGCGGCGTGCGCGACGTGCTCGTTGCATTCAACGTCGACCTGGCCATCGACGACCTCGATGCCGCACGCGCGATCGCTGCGCGGATCCGCGAGACCGCGGCCGGCGACGACGCCCTGCCCGGCGTGCGCGCGCTCGGACTGCGGCTGGCATCGCGGGAGGTCGCGCAGGTGTCGACCAACGTCGAGCGCCATCGCGAGTGCGGGCCGGCGCGCGTGCTCGATGCGGTGGTCCAGATTGCCGGTGAGCTCGGCGTCGAGGTGGCAGGGGCGGAGCTCGTGGGGCTGGCGCCCGACTCCTGCCTCGTGCCGCTTCGCTACGCCTGCACTGTCCAAGGTGTGACACTTGCCACCGGTCCGGTTGCGTCGCTCGACCAGGTCGTGCAGTCGCTCGACTAGGTTCGATCCGTCGGGCGCCGAGGGGGCGTCCGCGTGGAGGAGGACCACATGCAGATCTCGACGATCGGCGCCCCGGCGCCCGCCACGAACATCGCACCGTCCACCGCGGCGCCAGCCGTGCCCGGCGCCTCGGGCCGCACGCAGGATCCACGCATCGAGGGCACGCCTCGATCGGCGCCGGCTGCCGAGTTCAGCGCGAAGCACGCGCTCGACTACCTCGCGATGCCCGGCGTGTACACCGTCGGCTGGGGCTCGAAGAGCTTCGACGAGTTCTTCGTGAACTGTCACACGCAGGAGGACGCAGCCCAGCTTGCAGGCATCCTCGAGCGCCAGGTGGGCGACATCAGGATCGTGCTCAAGTACGGCCCCGATCGCGTCGTGTGGGACGGCACGCCGATCGCGAGCGCCGGCCTGATGCTGCGCGGCATCTCGGCGATGCCCGGCGTGTGGTTCGTCGACCAGCGCAACATCAACGAGCGCGGCGGCGTGGCCGTGATCCGCACGATCAACCAGTCGACCACGGACCGGCTCGATCCGCTCATCAAGAACCGGATCGAGTTCATGAAGGATCGCCAGGGCCGCCAGCGATACATCAGCCTCGTCTGGCGCGCCGGCATCCCGAGCTGAGGCCACGGCAGCTGCCGGCGCCCGCATGCAAGGATGCAGGCATGGCGACGAGCACCGACACGTTCCAGGTCACCGGCACCGAGCTTCCGATCGAGGAGGTCGAACGTGTCGCGCACGGCGGCGTGCGCGTGGAGCTTGCACCATCGGCGATCGAGCGGGTCGCGGCCGCGCGGCGTGTCGTCGACCGTGCCGAATCAGACGAGCTGTCGACCTATGGCCTCAACACCGGTGTGGGGCGGTTCGTGGACACGCACATCCCGGCCGGGCTCACCGCCGAGCTGCAGAAGCGCGTGCTGCGCAGCCACGCAGCGGGCGTCGGCGAGCCGTACCCGGACGAGGTGGTGCGGGCCGCGCACCTGCTGCGCATCAACACGCTCGCGCTCGGCTACAGCGGCGTTCGGGTCGAGCTCGTGGAGCACATGACCGCGCTGCTCAACGCGGGCGTGCTGCCGTTCGTTCCCGCGCGCGGCAGCGTGGGAGCGTCCGGCGACCTCGCGCCGCTCTCGCACCTGTGCCTGCCGCTCGTGGGCGAAGGCAAGGCCTGGGTCGACGGCGGCCTGATGGCCAGCAGCGACGCGCTCGCCAAGGTCGGGCTCGAGCCGATCGAGCTTGCGTCGAAGGAGGGGCTCTCGCTCATCAACGGCACCCAGTTCATGACCGCGATGGGCATCGTCTTCGGACTGCGCGCGCGGCGACTGCTGCGCATGGCCGACCTCGTCGCCGCGCTCAGCGTGGAGGCGCTGCGCGGCTCCGACCAGCCGTTCGTGCCGCAGATCCACGAGCTGCGCCCGCACGCCGGTCAGAGAACGAGCGCCGCGAACATGCTCGCCGCGATGGCCGGCTCGACGATCACCGACTCCCACCGCTGGTGCGACCGCGTGCAGGACGCCTACTCGCTGCGCTGCGCACCGCAGGTGCACGGCGCCTCGCGCGACGCGCTCGACCACGCGCTGCGCACCTTCCAGGTCGAGGCGCAGAGCGTGACCGACAACCCGCTCGTGTTCCCCGACGAGGAGCTGCTTCGCAGCAACGGCAACTTCCACGGCCAGCCCTGCGCGATCAGCCTCGACCTGATGGCGATCGCGATCGCGGAGATCGCCAACATCAGCGAGCGACGGATCGAGCGACTCGTGAACCCCACGATGAGCGGACTGCCTGCGTTCCTGGTCGCCGAGGGTGGGCTCAACTCCGGCTACATGATCGCGCAGTACACGGCCGCGTCGCTCGTGAGCGAGAACAAGGTGCACGCACACCCCGCGAGCGTCGACTCGATCCCCACCAGCGCCGGTCAGGAAGACCACGTGAGCATGGGCAACCACGCCGGGCTGAAGCTGATGCGGGTGCTCGAGAACACCGAGCGCGTGGTGGCCATCGAGCTGCTGTGCGCCGCCCAGGGCGTGGACTTCCTCGCCCCACGCAAGCCTGGCGCGGGAACCGGCGCGCTGCACGCCGCAGTGCGCGAGCGCGTGCCGTACCTCGACGCCGATCGCATCCTCAACGAGGAGATCGAGCTCGTCGCCGCCCTGGTCACCGACCCCGAGTTCCTGGCTGGCGTGGAGCGCGAGTCGGGCGTCGTGATCGCGTGACGCTCCGGGTCGATCGACCGCTCCGTGGCAGGTGACCCACATGCGAGGATCCGACGGATGCATCGATTCCTTCGTCACCTGACCCTGCCCAACTTCACCGCCATCGTCGTGCTCGCAGTGGTGGTCGCGCCACCCGCGTTCTCGTCGATCGACCGGATGGTCACCGGACGTGATATCCGCAACGGTTCGGTCACCGGGCTCGACGTTCGCAACGACTCACTCACCGGGCGCGACCTCCGTGATGGCTCCGTTGGTGTTCGCGACCTCGCGCCCGGTCTTCGCGAGCGTGCGGTCGACGGTGCGCGCGGGCCGCAGGGATCGGCAGGCGAGCGGGGTGCGCACGGCGCGACCGGCGCAGCCGGTGAGCGTGGCCCGGCCGGTTCGCCGGACACGCCAGCAGAGGTTCGCGACAAGCTCACCCAGGTCGACGGCGCGGGAAGCGGCGTCGATGCCGACACGCTCGACGGGCTTCACGGCGCTGACATCGTGTCGTTCGACCGCATCCGCGTCACCGACCAACAAGGTGACGGCCTTCGCGTCCTGTCGCTGCGCGATGGATCGGTGACCCATCCGACCAACGTCGACTGGGTGCTCTGGTATCCGGTGCCCGTCGAGCTCAGCCACTTCAGATTCGAGCTCATCGGCAGCACACACAACGAGACTCGCGTGATCACGGTCTACTACGGCTCGATCGACGACCCGATCGGCAGCTGCACTATTGGCCCCTTTGCCTCGCGCTGCACGATCGACGAACCAATGGCGGTCGACTCGGCGCTCGGCGGCGTCTTCGCGACCATCGACGGTGCCGGTACCGGCAACCCGAAGGACATGGACGTCAGCTGGGCGATCCGCTCGACGACGTGAACGCCCGTGTGCGGACTGATCGGGCCCAGCCGTCGCGATCGGAGAATCCAGGCGGCAGCGAACCGCGTAGGGAACGGCGACACGAACTGATTCCGACCCGAACGAGGCAACCATGAACGCTTCGGTACTTCAACCCGCCGCCGCCGCACGCCACGCCGCGCCATCGCCCGTCGTCACGCGAGCTGTGCTGCCGGCCACGCCCGCTGCGCGCACCCTCCCGGTGGCCGCCGCCGCGACCGGCGCCGTCCACGTGCTCGCCGGCGTGATGCAGACCGGAAACAGCGACAAGCGCGGCAGCATCCTGTGGACGATCGCCCTCTCCCTCGTCGGTGGAACCATGGGAGCATTGCTCGGTGGCCTGTGGCCGTCGCTCATCGGTGGGACGCTCGGTGCATTCGCAGGGGACGCACTTCGCTGAGCGCCAGCGTGGTGATTCAAGTCGACTCGTCGAGATAGTTCCGGGCGATCGCCGTCGAGATCGTCAGCAGCTCGTCGAGCTGATCGATGCCCATCGAGGGACAGCCGCAGAAGCAGACGAGCGCGGATGCTTGCTGCTCCCAGCCCACCTGATGGTGCAGCCGTCGGCGGGTATCGCCACGGGCTTGCTCGAATCCGTTCTCGAGCTCGACTATCAAGGAGGGGTCGAGCAACTCGTACAGCGAGAGCTGATCCTGGGCCGGATCGATCGAGACCGAGTACATGCGATCGAGTTTCTCGCTCTCGAACGACACGATCGACTCACCGTCGAGTCTGCGCCCGACCGCACCGCGTGCCTGCGTCATGTGACGCGGTCGCACGTGCACGCCCGCGAATCGCGCCGCCACCTGCGTCGGAAGCGTGAAGACCACCACGTTGTAGCTGCGCGTCTCGACGTCCGCTCCGTCCATGAACGTGTGCTGGTAGGGCCCCAGGCGGAATGGAATCCCGTCGCGCACGCCGGTCACGCTGTGCGTCGGTCCGCTGCGCGTACCGGTACGCAGCAGTGGCACGTCGGCATCAACTCCGGTGTCCGGATCGTACCGATGGCCGTTCGATCGGGCCCACTTCGCGAGCGACCTGCCACGGATACGCCTGACGAGTCGAGACACCGGGACGAGCACGACCAACATGCACGCGAACCAACTCAGCAGCACGACCGGGAGTCGCATGTCGGCATCCGTGGTCGGCAGTGGAACGGAGATGCCAACGGCCAGTCCGACGACGGTACCTGCGACCAACAGCCACCTCGCGGCGCGCAGTTCGCGTCGCGTCCGCGTTGCGTCGTGCGCGTCGGCATGCTCGACGAACTCGGGCTCTGGAAGCGAAACGGGCGTCGGCTGGTGCGGATCCGTGGCCATGGCCTGCGCATCGGCATCGGCCGCACCGAACGTGAGCCCCGGTTGCCGGTTGCGCAGCTGGTCCGCAACCGCGGCAGCAGGCCCGGGCTCGCGCGTGACGGCGTAGGATTCGACGCATGACGACGACCACCGGATCCGCCGCAGCCACCGAACGCTCCGACTCCGAGCTCGACGTGATCGTCGAGCGGCTCGTGGGCGACCTCGCCGATGTCCACGCGCCCACCGGCACGCAGCTGAACGCACTCGGCTGGGAGCAGGAGGCCGCGCTTCGGATGCTCTGCAACAACCTCGATCCGGACGTTGCCGAGGATCCGACGAGGCTCGTCGTGTACGGCGGCACCGGCC
>JAGQUL010000306.1 GCA_020438525.1 Thermoleophilia bacterium
GCTGGGCGCCCAGCTCGCGGGCGGCGCGGCGGAGGTCGCGGCCGATTCGGCGAGCCAGCTGCAGGGCCTTCGCCAGGCAATGGCGGGCCTCGTGAACATGGCCGCCCGCTGACGCGAGTCGGCGCCATGAGTCGCCGGTGACCTGCGCAGGTGCGAGAATGCCCGCATGGCCCAGGACGCAGGATCCGGAAGCACCCGCACGCTCGCGTGGCGTGGGCCGGCCGGCGTGCGAATCGTGTCGTTCGTCGTCGGTCTGATCGTGCTCGTGCTGCTCGTGGGCGGATTGATCGTCTACGGCGCGGGGCGCGACCAGCGCGGCGACTCGAGCGAGTTCGTGGCATCCGACGCGCCGGGATCGGCAAGCGCCACCAAGGGTGGGCGCGTGTCGTGGGCGACGTGGGGTCGCAACGCGGCGCACGACCGCTATGCGCGCGGCACCGGGATCGAGCCGCCGTTCACCAAGGCGGCGTGGAAGAAGGACCTCGGCAGCAGCATCGAGTTCTCTGCAGTGGTCGACGGCGACACGATCTACCAGCCGGTCGACGATGGCGCGGTGGTTGCGTTGGACCGGGCGACCGGCGAGCAGAAGTGGCGGACGCGAACGGCGGGGCCGCTGCTGTCGGCACCGCTTGTGGTCGGCGGCGTGGTCTACCAGGGCACGCGCGAGGGCGTGATGCAGGCCCTGTCGGTGAAGGACGGTCACGAGCTCTGGCGATTCGTCGCGAAGGGGCCGATCCAGAGCAGCCCGATCCACGTCGACGGGCGCATCGTGTTCGGCTCGCACGACAAGCGCCTGTACGCCGTCGACATCGAGACCCACCGCGCCGCGTGGACCGTCACGGCGGAGGCGGAGTTCAAGGGCTCGCCGTCGCGCGTCGGCAACGTGATCTACGCGGGCAACTACGATGGTCGGATGTACGCGGTGCGCGTGTCCGACGGCAAGCTGCTGTGGAAGACGCAGACGCGGCGCGAGTTCTCGTTCGGCGGGTCGCTGTACTCGAGCCCGGCGGTCGCGTACGGGCGGGTGTTCGTCGGATCGACCGACGGTCGCGTATATGCGATCGGGGCCGACAGCGGCGAGGTCAGGTGGGTGCACTCGACCGGCGACTGGGTGTACGCATCGCCGGCGCTCGCGAACCGGACGGTCTTCGTCGGCTCCTACGACGGCACGTTCTACGCGCTCGACGCCAGGACCGGCGACGAGCGGTGGACGTTCGAGGCCGACGACCGGATCGCCGGCAGCGCCACGGTGATCGACGACGTCGTGTACTTCTCGACGCTCGGCGGGACCACGTACGGTCTGGCGATCAAGGACGGTCGCGTGCGCTGGTCGACCGACCAGGGGCGCACGGCGGGCGTGATCACCGACGGCGAGTGGGTCTACCTGGGGGGCGAGTCCGAGCTCTTCGGATACGTCGCCGAATCGACCAAGCAGCCAACCGGTGCACGGCGCGCCGAGGCTGCCGACGACAGCACCCGGTCGAAGCCGTCGGTGGCGCCCCGGGCGAAGTGAGCCGTCAGCGGACGTGGACGCGATCGACGGGGATCGCGTAGACGGCTGAGCGATTGCGCTCGGCGACGAGCGAGCCGTCGACGATCACCGGCCGCCGAGCACGGATCCTGCCCGAGATGCGGGTGCGTGCGTCGGTCACGACCCAGACGCGGACGGGGCCGACTGCATTGACGTACATCCGGCGCGCCTGTCCCGCAGGCACGAGCACGAGCAGGGAGTAGCTGCGTCCACGTCGCTTGGCGACGAGCACGCGGCCGCTGATCCGGGCGCAGCGGTCGACGAGGCGGTAGCCGCGCACGCGTGCGTACGGGTTGACCGAGCTGCACCCGCGCCCGCGCAGGTTCACGCGCGTTCGGGCCACGAGCTTCGGCTGGGGGAGCACCATCACGACCTGGAAGCGGCGCGAGGCGATGTTGCCTGCAGCGTCGCGGACCTGCGCGACGAGGTTCTTGCGGCCGTTCCAGCCGCCCATCGGCACGACGAGCGAGGTGCCGTCGACCCACGCGCCCGTGCCCAGGCGCTCGCCGAGCACGCGAACCTGCGTCACGCCGCAGTCGTCGGTGGCGGTCACGGAGACCGTGACGCGGCGGGTGGTGGTGCGCGCATCGGCCTCGACCGAGGCGAGCTGCGGCCGCGCCTTGTCGGTGCAGTTCGCGCCGCCGCCGACTGCGTTGCCGCCACCGGGAGCGGCCGGCCTGGGCGCTGCGGGCTTGGCGGGCGGATCGAGCCGCACGAGCAGGTCTTCCTCGATCGGCAGCAGCACCGAGCCCTGCCAGTTCACGGCAAGGCCGTGGTTCATGTCGTCGCCGCCCACGTTGGTCCAGACCGTCTGGAGGTACGCGCCGGCCGAGTTGAACCGCTGCACGCGCTGGCAGGTCGTGTCCATCACGTAGATGTCGCCGGCGCCGTCGAGCGCGACGTCGTACGGCGACTGGAAGTGATCGTTCGTGCCGCAGTAGTCGCCGACCTCGTCGGGGATGCCGAGCAGGAACGTCGTGTCGCGAGCCCAGTCGGTCGTGCCCACGCGATTCCAGCGCTGCACGAGCTGGTGCTGCTGCTCGACGATGAAGAGCGTGTTGCCGTCGGGCGTCACGGCGATGCCCTCGGCCTTGTCGAGGCCGTCGAGCCAGCGTCCGCCGGGGCCGTCGGTGCGGGCGCCGCCGAACGCGCTGACGATCGCGCCGGTCGCGTCGAACTCGTAGACGTAGCCGTTCACGGTGACGTACAGGTGGCCGCGCGCGTCCACGTCGACGTAGCGCAGCGCCCAGTAGTTGCCGCCGTAGTTGATCGGGCTCAGCTTGAAGCCGGGATCGTACGCCCAGTTGCCGTCGGCTTGGCGGGTGAGGCGCAGGATCGAGCCGGTGGTGGCGCCGTTGGCCATCACCTGCTTGGTGGTGGGATTGAGCTCGGGGTGCTGGCCGAGGTTGTCGGTGTTCGGTCCGACGGAGACGTAGGCGGTGTTGCCGTCGGGGGAGACGCCCACGTCGCGGATCGGATAGCTGTCGTTGAACGCGTACTCGGGCGGCAGCCAGCCGAGGCGGCGGACCACGCCGCTGGTGTCGATCTCGTAGAGCGCGGGTGCGTTCACGTCGCCGGTGCCGTTGCCGTCGACGTCGCGCATCACCGGGCATGCCATGTAGAAGTTGCCGGCTGCGTCGGTGTCGCCACCCCAGCCGCGGCAGGTGCCCACGGCGCTGCCGTTCGAGTAGGTGAGCTGCGTGAGTCGGTAGTTCGGCGCGGTCGACGCCGCGCGCGCGGTCGCAGGCGCTGCGAGCAGCGCGACGGCGATCAGCATGGCTACGAGCGCAGCGAGCGCTCGAGGTGGCGTGGTGGTGGCCATTGGTTCCCCCCGAAACCGGTATCCCTCGTCCGTACATCGGGGGAGCAGGGGGTCGTTGTTCCACGCTCCCATGCGGGTTCGTGGCTCGCACGCATCAGCCGAACAGCATTCTTACCAATACGCTATCAATGATTTGTTGTTTGCTGCCGATACACCGCCTGTCGGTGGGTGGAGGAACTCCGGCACGAAACATCGCCAGGACGGGCTGACTTGGCTTGGAGGGACGTCATCATGCGTGACGCCATGGAGACGAACATGCAGGGCTACGACGAGCACGTGGAGTACCACGAGGAAGAACATGATCAGGTCGGAACCGTCGAGGTCCAGATCCTGCTCTCGTGGTTCTTCGAATCGTCGTCGCCCAACGACGTGGCAATCAACATGCCACGAGCTGCGTAAGGGGGAGCAACCACAACTTCGCCGCACTGCCCGGCCGCGACTGACGCCGGGCGCGACGCGCGTCTGTCGCCGGAAGGTGCGCCGCGCGACATGACCACCGCAGACCGTTCCCGGAGGTGCGCCGGGCCGGACTGCACTGGCGGGGGCCTCGGGTTCGGGGCCCCCGCTGCTTGTGTGTGACACCCGTCACGAGGGTCGTGACGCTCGTTGCATACCTGTGCGGGCGGGTGGGCGTCGTCGGTGTCGTCGTCGCATCGGCCGGCGGGGTGAGCTCCGTCCGGCGCTCACCCTCGCCTCGGTCGAAGCATCCCTGCTTCGACCACCGCTGCTCCGTCGCCACCGACGACGCCCACCCGCCCGATTATGTGTGTGACCAGCGTCACGACCCTCGTGATGCTGGTCACACACATGCAGCGGGGGTTGTATCGCGGGCAAGTTTCGCAGGCCAGTTTCGGATTCCGGCAGTGAGATGCGAAACTCGATCGGGGGCTAGCGATCCAGGTGCAC
>JAGQUL010000307.1 GCA_020438525.1 Thermoleophilia bacterium
CGCGGCTCCTCGGGCCGGTGCTCCAGATCCGGGTCGAGCAGCTTGTGGGGGCGACCGCCGGATGCGCGCTCGGCGGCGCGCGCAAGCTCCTCTGCGAGCGCTGCGGCCGACGTCCCGGGCACGGGCTGCACCGCGGGCACGCCGACTGGCACGCCGGTTGCACGGCGCGCGTCGACGTTGATCGACGATGTGGCGGACACCGCTGCCACGAGCTTCCCCTCCGAAAGGCGGCCGGCAGACGACCGGTCGCGCGGCGAATTCCTCGCCTGCAGGCGAGATTACCCGACCTGCAGGAAACGGAACCGATCGACTCGTCGATCAATTCCCGAGCAATTCGGATGCGTGGGATGGAGTTCACGGGCAGGTGGGTAGGTGGGGCGGGATGGATCTTGCCCTTGCCGTGCTCCTGCTCTGGGGCCTGCTGTTCGTGCCGCTCGGAATCGTCCTGCACTGGCTGGTGCTGGGCAGCGGCTCGTGCGTGCGTGCGCTCCCGCTCGCGCCCGTGACCGGTATCGGCGTCGGCGTGCTCTCGCTCGCCACGCTCGGCCGCCTCGGCATCGATGCGGGCGCGACGTGGATCCCCTGGGCATTCATCGCCGTGTCGGTCGTGTGCGTGGTGCTGATCTGGCGTCGCGACATCCCATGGCGGTCACGTGAGCTGATCGGTGCGGGGCTGCTGCTGCTCTTCGCCGTGTTCCTGATCCAGCTGCCGGTGGTGGGCGACGACGGCGACGGACCGCTCGGCTACGGCACCACCGCCGATCCGGTATCCGAAGTTGCAGCGATCGACGCCGCGGCGGGCGGGCCGGCTGCCGGGCTCGGCGTGGCCGCGGCGGTGGAGGCGACCGCGGACGAGCGCCCGATCGGCTTCGAGCAGTTCGCTGCGCTCACGGTGGCGATCGGGCTCGACGACCAGTCTGCGAAGAATCGCGACGCGACCTGGACCGCGTACGGACTCCACGCGACGATCACCGGCCTGCTCGCTGCGTTGATCGCGCTGCCGTTGTTCGCGTTCGCACGTGCGCGCGGCGTGCGCTGGTTCGGCCTGCTCGTGCTGGTGCCGCTCGGCGTGACCGCGCCGGCAGTATTCGTCGCGCTCGCGAATGGCGAGGGTGCGGCCGTCGCGAGCGTGGCGTTCACGACTGCTGCGGTGTTCTGCCTGCTCACCACGCGCAGAGACCGTGGTTGGTGGGCGCTCGTGGTGCTCTTCGGTGCTGCGGTGGCGGCGACGGCCGGCCCCGCCGCGCTGTTGCCGCTCGTGGCGGTTGGAGCAGCGTGGATGCTGCTGCGCTCCGACACGTACGAGCACCTGTCGCAACACGATGCTCCCGTCGGGTCGATGCGAACGCTGCTCGTCACGGCCGCCGCGGCCGCCATGGGCGGGATCGCGACGATTCCGCTCGTCGTGAACGCCGGCGAGCAGCTCGCGTGGTCGCCGCTGCACACACGGCTCATCGACGCGATCCGCTCGTGGCCGTTCGAGTGGCTCGATTCGGACCTCACCGTCGCCGGCCCGAGCACCCCGCTCGAGACCGCGATCTGGCTGATCGGACCGGCGCTGCTCGCCGTGGCCGTGATCTACGCGATCGTTCGCAACGAGCGCCGCGAGCTGGGCGTGCTGGTCGGGGCGATCGTCGCCGGGTTGGTTGGCATCGCTGTGGGGCTCTTCGACGAGGAGGCGGGGATCCGGCTGTTCGAGTTCACGATGCTCTCGCTCTCGCCGTTCCTCGCCGCGCTCGCGCTGCGCGCGGTGGCGCTCGCCCGCGAGAACGCGGAGGGCCCGGAGCAGGGACCGCTCGCCGGTACCGGGCCGACGCTGCTGGTGATCGCGTTCGTGGTGCTGTCGTTCGCTGCCACCACGGTCACCGGAACGCGCATGGTGCATGCGCCGTCGGTCGCGCTCGCCGCCGGTACCGGCACCGGCAGGGAGCAGCCGAAGGACGGCACCGCGGTGATCGCCGCGGGCGACCCGTGGCTCGCGTTCGTGGTGGACGGCGAGCGCGTTCGCGGCGGCTACGCCGACGCCGATGCGATCAGCGACGACCACAACGAGTGGTCGAAGTACGGCATCAACCAGACGGGCTACGGCCAGGTCATCCTGTCGAGCAGTCCGCTCTCGAGCGACCCGGGTCGTCGATACATCGAGCAGTCGTCGCTCGACCAGTACCAGGTGCGGCAGTTCCTGGATCGGCTCGGCGACCCGCCACCGGGCCCCGACCTGACCGTCGACGACGCGCTGATCCTGCAGCGCGCGCGAACGCAGAGCGCCGACCGGCCGGGGACGGAGCAGGACGCGGCGTCGAGCGCCGACGGCTCGTCGAGCGCGGCCGACGACGTGGTCGACCAGGCAGCCGCCGACGAGAACACGATCCGGCTCGCAGACCTGCACACCCCGGTCGAGGGCGACGGCGTGAACACCCCGCCCGATCGACCGGCCGGACTGCTGCTGCCGGCGGACGACGTCCCTGGATGCGGCAGCACCCGCTCCGTCGACGACACGGGCTCGGCCACGTGCGAACCGACCGAGCCGGTGCAGGGCGAAGACTGCACCAGCAAGGACGTCGCCAAGGCGCGAGCGTGGGACGATCGCAGCCGCAGGCTCAAGCGTGCGGACGGCCCGGCGGCCCGCGCGCAGGTGCTCTCGGTCGACTCCGATCCGTTCCTGCCGCGGCGACCGACGATGATCGGCGTGCAGTGCTTCGAGGTGCCGCTCCGTGCCGACAGCAGCGTACTGCTCGTGCACCTGCGCGACGTTGGTCTGGTGCTTCCGCCCGAGGATGCCTCGGCGACGGGCGACTGGAACCTCGACAAGGTCGACGACGGCGACAGGCGCGACGGCGTGAACGGCGGGCTGCGCCAGCGCACGAGCGAGCTCGGTGCGTCGCTCACCTACGGTGCCGGGAGGCTGGGCAGCGGAGTCGACTACGACATCGTGCTCGAGGGCGAGCTCGGCGCCGGTGTCGACCTGGAGACGAGCGCCGGCAGCGGCGCCGACTCGACGGGTCAGGCGGACGTGCTGCCCGGCGCGCAGATCGGCACGTTCCGAGCCGCGGCCGACGGCTTCAGCAGCATCCTTCGCGGGCAGTTGCTCACCGGCAACCTGTCCGTGGTCAACCGCGCCGGCACCGACATCTCGATCGGTCGCCTGTTCGCCCGCCCGCGTGACCTGCCGCGAAGCTGCGACGTGCCCGTGGCGCTCGCGAGCGACGAGCAGCGCGAGGTCCGGCTCGATGTCCCGGCGATCGACGGCGGCAACCCCGTCGAGCGACCCGGCCTCACGGTGACCGTGCTCGGCATCGACGAGCGGGACGGCGCACGAGTTGCGCGCGTCGCCGTGGCGAGCTACCTCTCGCGGTTCGGGCTGCCTCGCTACACCCTCGTCGACTGGACCGAGCAGTTCGAGTCGACGCTCCGGACCGAAGGGTGCGACGGCACGACATACGTCGAGAAGGGCGCCGCACCGAAGCGCGAGGACTCCGGCGACACCCCTCCGTCGCTCGCGGACGCGTTCGCCGAAGCGACCGATCCGAAGCGCTGATCCGGAGTGCGTCCGCCGGCGGCTCTACAGTCGCGCGGTGCGCTTGCTCCCCCTCCGCGCATATGCCCGAGGCCCCCTGCTCGGCATGCTGCTTGCATGCATGCTGCTTGTGATGGCACTGTCGACCGCGACGCCCGCGATGGCTGCGTCGTCGGTGCGCGTCGTGCGTGACATGCAGGTGCCCACGTCGGGCGGCGCGAAGATCACGATCGACGTGTGGCAGGTCGGGGCGCGCCGCAGGATCCGCCGAGCCCACGGCTCGCATGGCCGGGCGCGCACGACCCGAGGTCGCAAGGTCGCGCTGCTGATCCATGGCGGCGGCTGGCACTCCGGCGACAAGCGCCAGTGGGAGCAGAGTCGCTGGGCACAGCGACTGGTCAGCAACGGCTGGCTCGTCGTGAACGCCAACTACCGTCTGGCCTGCCCGGCGAGCCGCTCGCCCAGGGCGCTGTGCGGGCACGCGATGCGCGACTCGATCGCCGATGTGAAGAACGCGCTGCGCTTCACCGCTCGCCGAGCTCGCAGCTGGGGTGGCGATCCCAACCACATCGTGCTGTTCGGCGCATCGGCGGGCGGGCAGCTCGCGATGCTCGCCGGGTCCGACCCGCACCGCCCCAGGGGCGTTCGCGCCGTGGTGGCGATCGGGCCGCCGGCGAACCTCACCTGGGTCGGCCAGCGACCCGACATCCCGCTCTACGCGTCGGCCCACCAGTCGATCGGCTGCACGCTCGAGGCATGCCCCGCGGCCTGGCGAGCCGCATCGCCGATCAGCAGCATCCGCAAGGGCACGACCCCGCCGACGTGGATCTTCAACGCCAAGAGCGATCCGATCACTCCGCTCGTGCCGATCCAGCACTACATCGTGCAGCTGCAGCACCGACACATTCCCGTCCAGCTGGTCACGCCCGCCAACCCGGCGGCCGACTGCCACGGGCCGATCCCGTGCATGAACGAGGCGATCGCCGGACCGGGTGGCGACATGTTCCAGCGCGCCCAGACGTGGCTGCGCCGGTACGCATGACAGGTTTCGGCAGGATCGCGCGACCGCCAGCAGGAGGTCGCGAGATCACGTCGAAATGACAGGCAGGCGGCACCGCTGGCGCGGAGGATGGGCAACCGACGCGCCCCAGACAGGCGGACCGACCTGCATCCTTTGGGGGCAAAGGGGCGTTGGGGCTCGTCGCGACATCCGCGACGGGCCCCGACTTCTTCTCCGGCTTGGCTGCAACGACAGGGTCGCTCGAACCGACGTATGGGTACGGGACTTCCGTCGGCGTTGTGGGACGCTCGCGGATCACGGGTCCCCGTATGGACGGACGATCCCGGCGTGCCTCGAGCCTCGATGCATGCCGGCTGCAAGGACGGAACGCGATGGGACGATCGCTGCGATTCGGGCGTGGACACGGTGGCCGGGCACCCGAGCCTGGCAACGAGGCGTGGTGGGACGAGGTGGCCGGCAATGCGCGTGCGCACGGCGCACGTCCATACGTCGTGGAAGGCTTCTCCGAGATCACCGATGCCGTACGGCGCGGCCACGCCGTGCTCGTGCGTCGCGAGCAGGCCGAGGTCGCCGACGGCGTGACCGTGTTCGAGGCGGGTGCCACGCCGGTCACGGGCGCGTTCGGCCCGACGCAGGACACGCCGCCGATCGTCGCGATCCTTCGCTTCGACGTGGGAACCGCACGCTTCGTACTGCAGGACGCCGGCAGCCCCGCTGGTGCAGTGCAGCTCACGCCGCGCCGACTTGCTCGCTACCTCGACGCGCCCGACCGGCACGTCGGCGTGGCGCTCGGCGCCTGATCAGTCACCTGTGGTGGTGCGAGCTTCGAGGCGCGGTGCCAGCTCGTCGGCAAGCTGGTGCATCCCGATCGGTGACGGATGCGTCGCATCCAGCCAGTTGATCGTGTCGTCGTCGATGCAATGGGAGCAGTCGACGACGATCGCGCGACCGTTCGCGGCCACGTCGTCGAGCAGCGCGAGCACCGCCTCGTGCCGGTCGCTGCGACCGAGTGCGTCGAGCACGTCGAGCGCCGGATGGCCCGGCGTGACGTAGAGCAGCGGCGGCGGGCCGCCCGATTCGCGAGCGATCCGTACGAGCGCGCGCAGGTCGTCGACCGCCTCGTCGTCGAGCCGTGCACCGTTGTTCCGGTACGTCGTCCGGTACTCCTCGACGTTGTCCTGGATGTTGCGAGGAGTGTCGGCGAGCAGGCGCTGGCGACGAGGACCGTCCTGCTCGTAGGCGCGATCGGAGCGCGGCACCCCGCGCGCGGTGAAGTCTCCGATCGCGACGGGCTCGCCGCCGATGTCGTCGTGTGGCGTGCCTGCAGCGATTCGCTGGCGAAGCGACGCGATCGATGCGCGCAGGATCTGGGCCGATACGAGCAGGTGCCCCACGCGCGCGACCTCGTCGGCCTGTGACGCGGCGTTGCCGCCGCCGGCCTCGAGCCGCGCGACCCGCTCGACCTGCGGCACGGCGAGGAATCCGGAACCGTGGAGCGAGCTGTCGCGGAACTGCTCGATGTCGACGCCCACCACGAGCTGCGGGTATCGGGCGCTGCCTGGGCCGGCCGTCTCGCGCGTGTCATCGTGCTTGATCCGATCGGCGAGCCAGGCGGCGAACACGCGTGCCTCGAACAGGTCGCCGCCCACGACCGCAGCGTTGAATCCGTCGGGCCGGCCGAGCCACGCAGGATCGAGCTTCTTGGACCGGGAGGAGCCGAGCACCACGGTGTCGGGCGTGTTCGGATCGCCGTCGCGCAGCAACCGATCGAGCAGCTCGACCTTGGCCGTGCGATCACGCGGGCCGGCGGCGATCGGCTCGAGCACGCCGGTTCCGAGCTGCGCCGTGGGATCCACCACGAGGTTGAAGGCCGCGATCGCGCCGACGGCAGTCGTCGTCAGCACCAGCACCAGCCACGCCCACGCGCGCGTGCTGATCGATCCCTGGTGTGTCGATTGCGACATCCTCGTGAACGATACAGCCAGAGCGCGTGCAGCCGCTGGCATCCGTGGCGTCCAGCACGCAGGCTTCCTCCGCCGCGATCCGCTCGCGCATCCGCGATCCGCTCGCGCATCCGAACTGGTTCGGGAAAGTGTTGCTGGGCGACAGTCAATCGAACCAGT
>JAGQUL010000308.1 GCA_020438525.1 Thermoleophilia bacterium
GCCGAGACCGAGTGACCCGCGTCACACGTTCGTGATTCGCCGAGGGGCGCGACCAGAGCTGGTCGCGCCCCTCGCGTCTTCCGCGTCCACGGCACGCCACGACGCGCCATGCCACGCTGCGCCCGCCATGCCATCCATCCATCCAGCGCCCGCCATGCCATCCAGCGCCCGCCAGCGCCGACGACGTATGTACGGAACCCGCGCTATCCGCGGTTTTCGTGCATACGTCCCGCGCACACGCCCCGCACACCACGACGTATGCACCACGTATGCACGACGTATGTACAGAACCCGCGCTATCCGCGGTTTACGTGCATACGTCCCGCGCACACGCCCCGCACACCACGACGTATGCACCACGTATGCACGACGTATGTACAGAACCCGCGCTATCCGCGGTTTTCGTGCATACGTCCCGCGCACCCGCCCCGCCCAAACGTCCCGCCCACCACGACATATGTACAGAACCCGCGCAATCCGCGGTTTGGGTGCATACGTCCGGCGTCGCGGCGACCGTGTCGAGCGCGTCGCTGGGTCAGACGATCTCGAGCAGGCCGCGCTCGAGGATGATGCGGGTGCCGCCCGTGGCGTCCTCGCCGACGCGTCCGCCGAGCGTGCTGGCGCCCTTCAGCTCGGCGTCGAGCTGGGCGATCCGAGCGAGCGCGGCGTCGACGCGGGCGGTCTTGACCTTCTGTGCCTGCTGCACGACCTTCTTGGCAGCCCATGGGTTGGCGCCGCCGGCCTTGAGCTGCTCGAGCGCCCGGTCGGGTCCCATCGAGCGCAGCAGGTGGTGCGCGTCGTCGACCTGGCGCAGGTGGCGACCGAGCGATCCCACCAGGCGCACGGGGTGCTCGCGCTGCTCGAGCAGCTGTTCGACGAGCGTCAGGAACGATCGCTTGTCGCCGCGTGCCCATGCGTCGCCGAGCAGCCAGACCTTCTCGTCGGTCACGCGCGTCGCGAGCTCCTCCACCATCTCGACCGTCACCGGGTCGCCCCCGGCGTAGATCGCGATTCGCTCGATGTCGGTTCGCAGGCGCGCGAGATCGCCGCCGTCGAGCTCCTTCACCGAGCGCGCATCGTTGGGGTCGATGCCGCAGCACAGCTCGATCAGGCGCTTGACCGCGGCGCGATCACCCGTCGCGCCTGCCGCGGCGAACGTGCCTTCCGACCAGGACCGCAGCAGCTGCGGCGTGTCGGGGCCGGGACACTCGATCAGGCGCGGCTTGGCGAACGCCTTGCGCAGCGGCTTGTTGCCGGCGAGCTTGTCGGCGACCATCAGCAGCACCACGTCGGGGGACGGGTCATCGAGGTACCTGAGCACGCCCTTTGCGTCGTCGGCCGGCCAGTCCTGTGCGGCCGTGACGATCACGAGGCGCTGCTCGGCGAGCAGGCCGAGCGTCTGGAACGACTCGACGAGCGTCTTCGCGCTGCCGGGGGTGGCGACGTGCGTCTCGACGCCGTGGCCCGGGAAGTGCGCCTTGATGCGCTGCAGCACCGTGGCGACCTTCGCCACGTCGGTACCGACCACCAGGTATGCGGGTTCGAGCTCGGCCATCGACGGGATCCTATCGCCCCGCCCCGCCCGCGCCGATG
This sequence comes from Thermoleophilia bacterium, assembly GCA_020438525.1. The sequence goes on from JAGQUL010000308.1 coordinate 1,594, forward strand.
TCGTCCGGGGCCGCCGCACGAATTCGTGCCGGGACGCACGCGTGCTCACTCGACGATCGAGAGCACCCGACCGTCGCTGCGAAGCTCCACCGTGCCGTCGCGATCGGTGCGACGCACCGGCACCCCCGCCCGGGCGAGGTCGTCGAGCACCTGGCGTCGCGGGTGGCCGTATTCGTTGCCCTCCCCCACGCTGATCGCCGCGATCGCAGGGCGTGTTCGTGCGAGCAGCTCGCCGAGCTTCGGGTCGGCGCTGCCGTGGTGGCTCACGCGCAGCAGGTCGAGCGGCGGGATCGGCAGCCCCACGAGCACCGGCGCCTCCGCGTCCGCCGGCAGCAGCGCACGCACGCTGCCATGGCTGAGCAGCAGCACCATCGCGCCGTCGTTGTGCAGGTCGCTCGTGCGCTGCACGATGTGACCGTCGCATCGCGGGTGCAGCACGTCGACGTGCACCTCCCCCACCTCGAACGCATCACCGGCGCACAGGTCGACCAGCTTCGGCGCCTCCTGCTCGATCCGCTGCCACGGCCCCGGCGCGAGCCGTGGACGCGCGACCCATGCGGGATGCAGTCGGGCGAGCGCCGACTCGAACCCGCCGCGATGGTCCAGGCTGTCGTGGGTGAGCACGATGCCGTCGATCCGCTGCACGCCCAGCTCGCGCACGCGATCGACCACGTGTCCGTCGGGTGGCCCCACGTCCACGAGGATCGCGTGGTCGCCGCTCTGCACCAGCGTCGAGTCGCCCTGGCCGATGTCGAGCACCGCGACGCGCGCGGACCCGATCGGCAGCGCGCCACCCGCCGCGTGCCCGATTCGCTCGACGCGTCCCACGCCCACGCCCG
>JAGQUL010000309.1 GCA_020438525.1 Thermoleophilia bacterium
GGCACCACCGGCGCAGCAGCGACCGTCACGATCCGCACGCGCCGGTAGCAGCAGCGGATCACCGATATGTGACAACTTCGTAACAATCGCCAGCGAAGCATTGCGTGTGGGTGGGCGCGTAGTGAGGATCATGGAATGACGCTCAACGAACGCTTCAGCAAGTCGCCGGCGCAGCATGAGTCACGATCCGAAGTCGAGCGTGACCGAGACCGTCTCGTCCACTCGGCGGCAATCCGACGTTTGGGCGGCAAGAGCCAGATCATGACGGCGCCGAGCGGAGACTACTTCCGCACGCGTCTTACCCACTCGCTCGAGTGTGCTCAGATCGGGCGCGCTATCGCGACTCGCGTCGCCGATGCGCACGCCGATGCATGCGTGGAAGACGTTGGTGACTTCGCAACCGCGGTTGAGATCGGGTGCCTTGCGCACGACGTTGGTCACGCACCATTCGGCCACAACGGCGAGCAGGCGCTCGACAAGTGCATGGTTGATTTCGAAGCAGGGCGGTTTGAGGGCAACGCCCACACGTTTCGAGTGCTGACCCTGCTCGAGCCGAAGCGGTGGGACGACGCCCGCGAGCGCTGGCTCGGACTGGACCTCACGCGTGCGTCACTGCGCGCCACGATGAAATACACGGCGCGCGAAACCCCGGAAATGGTCGGGTCGACGGCTCATCCCAAATTCGGTGTCACGATGTCACCTGACGACGCAGAAGTGTACGACTGGGTGTGGGACGTCGCCCCGGGAGTCGAGGCCGAGGTGTCGGTCGCGGCGCAGATAGTGGATACGGCAGACGACATCGCGTATGCCGTGCACGATGTCGAAGATGGCATCTGGGCACGAATGATTCCGATAGATGAGCTCGTCGACGACAACGAGTTCGTTCGTGCGGCGCTGTGGCCTGGATTGCGGGGACAACGGCTGCACGGCACCGAGCAAAAGCTGTTCGACAATCGCGCGAACATGGACGATGCCATCTCCCGACTTGTCGAAACGATCGAGAGCGAGGAGTGGTTGCGGATGTCGTCGGCTCGTCACGTCATGCCACGAATTGCGCGTGCTGGACTCAAGACGTGGGGCGCGCAACTGATCGAGCGGTTCATCGATGCGTGCGTCGTGGGCGGGTCGTTTCAGCGGCTGCCGGTCGAACGCGCACAGGAACTGGCCGTCCTCAAGCAGCTGGCGTGGATCTACATGATCGATAGGACCGACCTGGCTGCGATGAAGCATGGCCAGCGACGCATCGTGCGAGAGCTGTTCGAGGCGTACTGGGAACGGCCCCAGATGCTTCCCGACTGGCATGAACACCTCGCGCTCGACATCGTTGCCCGTGGGGAGAACGACAAGACCCTCATCGACGGCACTCGGAATCGTGCGCGAATCGTCTGCGATCACATTGCGGGATTGACCGATCGGGCCTGCGCAGCCGAACATGCGCGGATGTTCGGCAGTGAGATTCCGTACGTGCTGCTCGATTAGCAACGTCCGGAGGCGGAACTACGATGGAACGGGGACGAGGAGGAACGTGATGCGCGAACGACTGATCAAGGATGTCGATGGCGGATACGTCGTCTTTACCGAACAGGATCGGCGCGTCAGCGCGTACCTTTCCGAGGGCTCGGCGGAGCGCGCAGCGACGCGCTCGCTTGAGCTGCTCGGCGGTGGAACGATCATTCGCGTCGACGGCACGAAGGTGCAGGTCACGGCACCTGAGCACGAGCCGGCCGCAGCAGGTTCGTGAGGCGCGCTCGCCTCACCGCGCCTCGAGCGTGAGCAGCCCGATCTGCGGATCGCTGG
>JAGQUL010000310.1 GCA_020438525.1 Thermoleophilia bacterium
ACGCGCTCGGCAAAGGCTGCGGCGGCGACGCCATCTTCACCCTCTTCGGCGGAATCGGCATCGAAAAACTCGCCGCCAAAGGCGGCGTGCGAATTACGGCCGGTCGAACGCCGGGAGGCATCCCATACACCCATCACTTTGAGTTCGAGACGCCGGCCAAGTTTCCTGACCGATTCCAGCCGTCTGGCGAGCAGATTGACTATGTAGTCGCCAATCCTGACTGGGCTGCGTCCCGGCTGAGCAACAGAGCCGCCGCGTACTACAATCAAGAACTCGACATGACGGTGGTCCTTGGAGGCAACGGTGTCATCAGCGGTCGTCGAGGCACGTCGCCGGAGGCGCGGAGGTCAGGATGGTAACAACGCGAGTGCACCTAGGCGCAGACTTGTACGCCAGTCCACTGTGGTCTCCCGGATTGGATGGAAAACTCTCAAACGTCGCTCTCGACGACTATGCACTAACGCCGTCGTTGAAGAGAGCGCTTGAACGATGGGCGTCGCGATACGACGAACTTTTTGAGCAGTACGGCGGGAGGTTTCCGGCGAGCCAGGCCGACTGCACCGCGCTCGACGAGGCAGGGAAGGGCCTGTGGGAAGAGTTGGTAAGCGAGCTGGGCGGCCATATGGAGATTCACTACGACAGTCCGATCACTGGGCAGTCGACCCTGGTGCATCGGCCCTCACTTTGAGCGATGTGGCACACGGATGCTGAGCGGCTCAGGATTGCCTACGCCAGCCGTGTTTCGCGGCATTCCCGCGGCAACGCTTTGACGGTTCCGCCGGGCCTGGTGGGACTTCATGGGCCCACCGCAGTTTGCCGTCACTCGAACACCTCCCCGATCCGCCGAAGCGGTTCGATGACCGGGAGGCGCAGGTAGTGCTTGCGGGTCGTGTCGACTCGCGCATGGCCGAGCTGGCGGGCGGCGATGTGATCGGGAACTCCTGCGGCGACTGCGAGGCTGGCACCGGTCGCGCGCATGACGTGCGGGGAGATCGAGCGGCCATCCTCGAGCACGTCGAGTCCGGCGTGGCGCGCGATGCGCTTGACGAGCTTGTACGCGGCGGCACCGGTGAGCGGTGCCGGCTCATGTCCGGTGTATCGGTTGCAGCGCGACCAGACGTGCGCAGACGCGCCGTGTTCCCTGCCACCAATCACCTCGCGAAGCTCGCCAGACAGGGTCGCGCTGATTGCCACGAACCGGGTCTTGTGGTTCTTGGGAGTGTCGATGTCGATCGAGTCGTCCGCGCAGCGGTATGCGCGGCGCTGGACGTGGATCAGTCCGTCGTCGAGGTGCAGGTCGCCGATCCGCAGCTCGATCGCTTCGGACCGGCGAAGCCCGGCCTCGCACAGCACACGCAGGAGCGATCGTTCGGTCACGTCGCGACAGGCATCGAGCAGCCGCGCGTACTCGGCGGCGTCGACCGCGCAGGGTTCGCGCGTCTGGAGTCCGCCTGAGGGGTAGCGCACGCGACGCGCGTGGTTGTTGCGTACCAGCTCATGGTCGAGCGCGATCGCGAGCATCGTGCAGAGCGTCTCGTGCGCAGCCTGCACGCAACGACGATTGCCGTCACGCTCGAGGCAGCGGTCAAGCCATCCGCGCACCACGGGGACGGTGAGCTGGTCAAGCCGCAGCTGGCCGAGCTCCGGTCGGATGCGGCATCGATAGTCAGCGATGCGGCGCTCACGGCTGGCAGGGCGTACGTGTCGCCACACGGATTCAAGCAGCTGCTCGAACCAGTCGTCGAGAAGTGGCGCGGGCCGGCGCTGGTCGAGGGTGTCGGCGATCTCGCGCAGCGCACGAGCGATGATGAGGGTGATCATCCCCGTGCATCGGCGTTTCGCTCAGTCGGCGAGCTCGACCTTGGCGGTGTCGAGCTCGCGGAGCATGACGTCCTTCTGCAGGCGGGTGGCGTCGCCCTTCTCGAACACGCCGGCGCCGAGGGCGCGGTTGTTGGCGAGCCCGGTGGCGATCGCGAGCGTGTAGCGCTCGCTGAGCGGGCGGTCGTCGAAGGTCGCGTGCAGCGCGCCGGCGACGAAGCAGTCGGCGAATCCGAGCTGCGACACGGCCTCGACCGGATCGAAGTCGGCGGCGTGGAAGTTGACCGTCTTGCCCTGCTTGATGCGGCCGACGCAGCCCGTCTCGTGCAGGATCACGATGCTCTGGCCGCCGATGCGGGCCATCGCGTCGAGTGCGATCACGAAGTCCTCGTCGCTGGTGAACTCGTTGCCCACGAAGTCCTCGGCCTCGCGCTGGTCGATCACGGTGAGGCTCGGCTCGGCCTGCAGCGACATCCGCAGCGTCTCGGCATCGTTGGGCTGCGTCACCACGGTGAAGATCCGCATCGGCTGCACGCCGCGCAGGATCCGCTGGTAGATGTCGGGCTCGACGTCGCGGGGGAGCGATCCGGCAAGCACCAGGCAGCGGCTCGCGCGGGAGAGGTAGCGCAGCTTCTCGAGCAGCAGCTCGACCTCGCGCTCGAGGATCCGCGGACCGTACTCGTTGATCTCGGTGTGCACGCCGCTGACCGGATCGATCACCGCGGTGGAGGTGCGGCTCGGCTCGCCGATCCGCACGAAGTCGTTGAGGATGCCCTCGTCGGTGAGCCGATCGATCACGTTTGCGCCGGTGAGGCCGCCGGCCATGCCGGTCGCGATCACGGGCGAGCCCAGTCGGCGCAGCGCGCGGGCGATCGTCACGCCCTTGCCGCCCGGGAGGGTGATCCCGCTGGATGCCCGGTGTCGCCTCCCGACCAGGAAGTTCGGAACGACCAGCGTGCGGTCCATTGCGGTGTTGAGCGTGACGGTGGTGATCATCTGCTGCCTATCCCGTGACCGACGACCATGCGTCGTCGACCTCGTCGGCACCGAGCTTCCACGCGCTGCGCCAGTCGCGCGCGCGGTTCACGATGCGGTCCCATGTTCCCAGCTTCGGCACGTCCGTGCCAGCACAGATCGGCACGGTGCCCACGCCGACGGTGGCCTCGACCGGGGTGGCGGTGTCGTCGACCGATCCGCCGCCCCCGTCGTCGCCCGTGTCGGTCTCGATCCCGGCCGCGTGCACGCGCAGCTCGCCGATCTCGTCGCCCGCCTGCACCGGAGCGGCGACCGAGCGCGGCAGCACCGCCTCCTGCACGATCCGCTCGCCGACGCGTGCGGAGAAGCGCAGGTCGTCGCACGCAAATACCTTCACGTGCTCGTCGCTGCGCTGCACGGGCACGGTGCCGAGCTCGGTTCCGCCCTCCACGAACACGAGGTCCTGGCGCAGCGGACGGGCCCAGTCGAGCAGCGCGGCGGCATCGCTCGACCGCGACTGCTCGTCCTTCGACGCGAACGTCGCCACCAGCAGCGCACCGCCGGTCTTCTCGTCGAGCTGGTGCACCACGAGCATGTAGCCGGCGGCGTCGGTGAACCCGGTCTTCACGCCGTCGACCCCGTCGTACTTGCCGAGCAGCGGGTTGCGGTTGGGCAGCGGATCGAGCGCCGTGCCGCCGGGGCGGGTGAGCTTGAGGACCTTCGTGGCGACGGCCTCGCGGATCGGATCCTCGCGAAGCGCGGTATCGGCGAGCGTGACCAGGTCGATCGGCGTGCTCGTGCTGGCAGTGCCCATCAGGTCGAGCCCCGTGGAGGACTCGAAGCGTGTGTCGACCAGGCCGAGGTCGTCGGCCTTCTCGTTCATCAGCTCCACGAACCGGGCCTCGCTGCCGTCCCCGACGTGCGAGGCGAGCGCGAGTGCTGCATCGTTCGCGCTGTAGACGAGTGTGGCCTTGAGCAGGTCGGCGGCCTTCCACTTCTCGCCGGCGCGCGCATCCATGCGGGAGGCGTCGGCAGGAAGGTCGTTCACCGACGCGGGAATCGTGACGGTCTCGCCGAGGTCGAGGCGCTCCACCACGACGAGCGCGGTCATCAGCTTGGTGAGGCTGGCGATCGGGCGGGGCGTTCCGGCATCGAGACCGGCGATCGGCTCGCCGACGCCCGAGTCGTAGACCAGCCAGCCCTTGGCAGTGACCTTCGGCGGCGGGTACAGCTTGGTGAGCGAGGCCACGTCGTCCTGCTCCAGCATGCGCTGGATGCGCTCGGCCGGGTCGATCGAACCTGCCGAGCCGGAGTCGGTGCTGCTGCCGGAATCGGCACCGATCGCGAGGCCCGCGCCGACGGTTGCCACGAGCAGTGCGAGCAGCGCGATCCGGAACGTGGTGCGGGCTGCGGCGACGCGCATGGGCGCCTGCTCAGCCGTTCTTGTCGGCCTGCGCGTCGACCGACGGGTCCGCGGCTGCGGTGCCGTTCTGCTCGGGCGCGTTTGCGGACTGGCCGGTCGTGGTGTCGCCGGCGAGCGGGTCGGGGTTGGCCCCGACCGCTGCCTTGTCGGCATCCTCGCAGTCGACTGCCGAGACGGTCAGGTACTGGCCGGCGCGGATCGCCTGCGGGTCGACCTTCGGGTTGCACGCCTTGAGCTCTTCCTCGGTGAGCTTGAACTTCGCGGCGATCCCGCCGAGCGTGTCGCCTTCCTTGACCTTGGCCTTGGTGCCGCGGGCCAGGTCGTTGCGCTCGTCGGTGGTGTCGGCAGCCTTCGCGGAGCCGGAATCCTTGTCCTTGCACTCCTTGAACACGCAGGACTGGCCGAGCGCGGAGAAGAACGAGATCCACAGGATGACCGCGGCGGCGGGCGCCAGCAGGGTCCAGACCGAGTACCGACGCTTGCGCTTGGGCGGCGACGAGTACGAGCGCGACGTTTCTTCCTGTTCGGGGAGCGACATGGCCCCGATATTACCGGACGGCAGTGCTGCGGCCCGTGTCGGCGAGCTGGCTGGCCAGCTGCTGCGTCGCGCTCGCGACCGCAAATCGGAACGCAGCGGTGTCCTTCGGCTCGCGTGGCAGCAGCGAACGTGCAGCGGCGACGAGGGTCGTGGGCGCGGCCGTGTCGAGCAGGCCGGCGAGATCCTCGACCGTGCCGCCCTGCGCGCCCACGCCCGGCACGAGCAGCGGGGTGGTCGGCACGGCCGCACGGGCCTGTGCGAGCAGCTGCGGGCGCGTGGCACCGACCACCGCGCCCACGACGCCCCCACCGACGGCCTCGTCGGCCGCGGCGAGCTCTGCGGCGAGCTGCTGCCACCACGCGCGGCCGTCCGCGAGCGGTGCCGACTGCAGCGCGTCCGCTCCGGGATTGGAGGTGAGCAGCAGCGCGTACAGCGCCGCATTGCGGTCGGCGGCGACCTGTGCCATCGCATCGATCGCATCGCGGCCGATCGATGCGTTCACGGTGAGCGCATCCACGCCCACGCCGCCGCTCGCATCGTCCCCGAGCCACGCATCCGCGTAGGCGGCCGCGGAGTGGGGAACGTCGCCGCGCTTGGCGTCGAGCACCACGAGCACGCCGGCGGTCTGCGCGAACTCGATCGTGCGCTCGAGCGCACGCATCCCGGGTGCGCCGGCCGCCTCGTACCACGCGACCTGCGGCTTCACCGCCGCCGCGTGGTCGCGCGCGCTCTCCACGACGAGACCTGCGAAGCGTTCGATCGCGGCGGCGCGGGTCGCGCGTCCGCGGCGGCCGGGAGTGCCGACCGGGATGCCGGCGAGCAGCTCGAGCGCCGCGGGGGACGGGTCGATGCCCACGCACGCGGCGAGCGGTGCGTCGCCGGCGCGTCGAGCGAGCCGGTCCGCGAACGATGCGGCGCGTCGCCGCTGCGGCACCTCGATCGCGGCGTCGATCTCGCGTCCAGGCGCAGGGGTGTCGCCCGCCGAGCCGGTGGTCGTCGTCATCCCTGTTCGGCCTCCATGCCCAGTCCTGCCTCGAACGCCGCGTCGAGTGCTGCCGCATCGAGCAACGCGTGCAGCTGCA
>JAGQUL010000311.1 GCA_020438525.1 Thermoleophilia bacterium
CCGCGCAAGCGGCGCCGGCCGCTGGATCGCGGTGAGCGACGCATCGCCCTTCGCAGGGTGTGCACCCGGCGCGTACGACTGGGCGGGCACCACGGTGCACCACGACGGGCGCGCGCTGCGCGACGATGCCGGGCACCTCGCAGGCTCGGCATCGCTGCTCGACGCTGCGTGGAGCGAGCTGATCCAGCTCGGTGAGGGCGCGCTCACCACCGCGCTCGCGCTCGGCGCAGGCCCGCGAGGCGTGCTCGAGCCCGATCGTGGGCAGGGTGTCGAGGTCGGCGATCCCGTGTGGGTCGTCGCTGCAACCTGACCACTCGACCCGGCCTTGGCGGCCGCGGCGACTAGGATCCTGCCCATGGCACACACCGGCACATCCACCATCGACATCGACGCCACCTGCGAAGACCTCATGGCAATCGTGTGCGACCTCGAGTCGTACCCGGAATGGGTAAGCGACGTGAAGCAGGTCGAGATCCACGAGTCGGACGCAGAGGGACGCCCCCTGTCGTCGACCATGACCGTCGACGTGACGATCCGCGAGGTGACCTACACCCTCGACTACAGCTACGAGGGCGACGAGCGGATGTCGTGGAAGAGCCGGCCCGGCGGCGACGTGAAGCACATCGAGGGCTCCTACACCTTCGAGATCAACGACGACGGTGGCACCACCGTGACCTACGACCTGGCGATCGACCCGGGTTTCCCGGTTCCCGGGTTCCTGCTCAAGCGAGCCGCAAAGCACATAGCCGCGGCCGCGCTCGACGGGCTCAAGGCCCGCGCCGAGGAGGACTGACCCAGACGTGTTGCCGGACTTCGGCGCTGAGTTCTTCGCCGCCCTGGTCGGGATCGTCCTGGCCGACCTGGTGCTGGCCGGCGACAACGCCGTGGTGATCGCGCTCGCAGCGCGCAACCTGCCCGGTCCGCAGCGCAGGCAGGCCGTGATCTTCGGCGCCGCGATGGCGATCGTGCTGCGTGCAGGCCTGACCGTCGCCGCGGTGTTCCTGCTTCGTGGCGACCTGCCCGGCGTGATGCTCGTCGGTGGCGTGGTGCTGCTGTGGATCGGCTACCGGCTCGCGATCGAGCAGCACGACCCGCACGACGAGGGCGGGGGCAACCTCGATGCCGCCAGCACGCTGCGCGGCGCGATCGGCACGATCGTGGTCGCAGACGTGGTGATGAGCGTCGACAACGTGCTCGCGGTCGCCGCATTCGCGAAGGACGACGCGTGGCTCGTCGTGTTCGGCCTGGCGCTCTCGATACCGATCGTGATGGGCGGCGCCGCGATCCTGCTCACGGTGATCGACCGGTTCCCGATCATCGTCTGGGTCGGATCGGTCCTGATCGTCTACGTGGCGGTCGAGCTGATCCTCAAGGACCCGCTCGTGCACGACCTGCTCCCGCACGCGCTGCAGCCGACCTGGGTGCACCGCGTGCTCGGACTGATCGTCGGCGTGGCGCTCAGCACCTATGCATGGCGGCGTCGTGGCGGGGACATGCCGGTACACCACGAGGCCCACGAGGTCCTCGAAGAGCTTTCGGAAGCGGAGCATTCCGACCCTCGACTCATGGTCGAGGGTCGTCGTACCGATGACTGAGCCGATCCCGGGTGAACGACCCGGATCCCGCCGCCCACGGATGGGCGGACGGACGCAACGGCACGGTCACGGACGATGGACGCTCCCCACACGATCGCCAGGTCGACGCGACGCCTCGCAGGTGTCGCGATCGTCATTGCCTGCACCCTTGCGGCAATGCTTGCCGCACGGCCCGCAGATGCCGCCGCAGCCGGCACCGTGACCGCGATCGACAGCGCCAGCGCGCAGCCGAGCAGCTTCGTGCCCGACTGGGACGGACACACCGACCTGACCGTGCTCAGCTACCGGCTCGTGCAGCGCAGCGTGGTGACGATCCGCGTGCTCGACCGCCGCGGCCGGATCGTCGCGACGTTCTCTGCCGGCATCCAGGAGTCCGGCGTGCAGCACGCCACCTGGGACGGTCGTCGCCGCGACGGCCGCCTGATGCCGCCCGGCGCCTACCGCCTGCGCGTCGACGCTCGCCCCGTGCGCGCCGCAGCAGGCGAGCCCGACAACGCATCGCTCGGTGGCGCGACCGTCACCCCCGGCGCACGCGCCGCAACCGTCGTGTTGCAGCGACCGCGCGTCGCGCTCACCTCGGTGCAGCTGTCGCGAACCGAGATCGGCAAGGCCAAGGGCAGCACGAGCGCCCAGGCCCGCTTCCGGCTCTCCGCCGCAGCCAGCATCAGCGCCGCGGTGGTCGACGGAAACGGTCGCGTCGTGCGAACGCTCGTGACGGGTCGACGACGAGCCGGCACCGGAGCCGTGGCGTGGAACGGACGCACCGCAAGCGGCTCGTACGCCCGTGATGGCCAGTACGCGCTCGTCGTGGCAGCAACGGGAGGGGGACGACCCACCGCCACCACGCGCCTGCCGCTGACCGTCGACCGCGTGGTGCCGCGCATGCGCACCGCCGGTGCCACCAAGGCCGGCGTGTCGGGCTCGGTCGTGCGGATCCCGCTCAAGGTCACGGCGAGCGAGCCGGGAACGCTGCTCGTGCGATTCGGTCGCCGCACCGCCACCCAGTCGGTCGCTGCAGGCACGCACACCGTGCAGGTCGACGGCTCCCAGCTCGGCCTGGTCGCGCTCAAGTCGGCGCGCAGCGTGCGCCTGACCGTACTGCTGCGCGACGGTGCCGGCAACACGAACGGCCGACGAGTCACGGTCACGGTGCCCGCCCGCACGCAGGTGGTGTCGACACCGCCGACCACCACCACCAATCCCGCGATCCCCACGCCGGTCGGCAAGTGGCCGTGGCCGGTCGACGGGATCGTGACGAGCGAGTTCGGCCTGCGCGACGGCAGGCCGCACGAAGGCATCGACATCGCCGTTCCCACCGGCACGCCGATCCATCCGGTCGCCACCGGAACCGTCGCGTTCGTCGGCTCCTACGGCGGCTACGGCAACCTGGTGATCGTCGACCACGGCAACGGGCTCACCACCCGCTACGCGCACATGTCACGTTTTGGTTCGTTTCCCGTCGGTTCGACCGTCCAGCACACCGACGTGATCGGTTTCGTGGGCTGCACGGGCCATTGCACGGGTCCACACGTTCACTTCGAGACCCGCGTTGCCGATACCGCTCGCAACCCCCGCGCGTTCCTGGTCGCTCGCTGACCGCAACATGGATCGCGCATGGTTGCCGGACGTTCGGGTTCGTCGCGGTGGGGGACGCAACGACAGGGGGATCGGGGCATGGCCCAGATGAATCCGCTCGGGCGGAGCATTGTCGCGCAGACGATCGTCGACCGCACCAAGGACGACACACCGGCACCGGTCGTGCCGATCGCGCGCACGACAGGCACCGCGACAACACAGCCGCGCAACGACACCGACCTGTTCAGCTACGTGGCCGAGCGCGGGTTCCACTTCCCGCGCGAGCTCGTATCGCGATACCTCGTGGCGCTTCGGACCAAGCCGTTCGCGCTCTTCACGGGCATCAGCGGCACCGGCAAGACGAAGCTCGCGCTGCTCACCGCCGAGTACTTCGCACGCGTTCCAGGCACCAGGGCCACACGCTGGGAGCAACCCGAAGACACCGATCACGACTTCTACCTGCCGATCGATCGGGTCACGCTCCGAAGCGGCACGCTCACGCCGGGTCGTGACCAGCTCGACTACTTCAACGTCCCCGCGGGTGGCACCGAGACGTTCACCGCAACGATCACGAACCTGCTCGGCGCCCACGGCGACATGACGTTCCGCGCGACGAACCTCGTGAGCGGCGGACAGAAGCACCTGACGATCCAGGTTCCGTCGAGCGTTCGCCGCGCAATGGAGGAGAACGGCGTCGGCGAGCGCGACTACCTGCGCTTCGAGATCGTGGAGGAGTTCAAGCGCTACCGCGTGTCGCTGTTCCGCCCACAAGCGGAGGAGGTGGAGATCCCCGAGCAGGACCGCTACGCGTTCGTGAGCGTGCGACCGAGCTGGAACGACCACACGGCGCTGCTCGGCGAGTGGGATCCGCGCCTGGAGCGCTACGAGCGAACGCCCGTGCTGGAGCTGCTGCTTCGCGCCGCTCGCGAGGAGGAGGCCGCACGCGCTGCGGGGGTCGCACCGGCGCCCTACTTCGTCGTGCTCGACGAGATGAACATCGCCCGCATCGAGCACTACTTCTCCGACTTCCTCTCCGCCCTGGAGTCACGACGGGTCGACGACGACGGCACCATCCGTCAGGAGCCGCTCAACCTGCACGGTGCCGACGCGTCGCGGATCACGTGGATGGACCACCTCGGGATCGAGTACGAGATCCCGCAGCGGCTGGCGATCCCCACGAACGTGGTGTTCACCGGCACCCTCAACCTGGACGAGACGACCATGGGCATGAGCCCGAAGGTCGTGGATCGTGCCAGCACGATCGGGTTCAGCGCCGTGGACTACGCCGGGTACCTGTCCGGCAACGCCGCGGAGCAGGCACGGGACCCGCTCGAGCTGCCGGCCGATCCGACGCGCGATGCCGATTTCCTGGGATCGCTCCGCATCTCGAGCGCGAGCGACGCGCATGCGGTGGCCGACAGCCTGCAGCCGTTCGTTCGGCTCAACGAGCTGCTGGTCGCGCACGACCAGCACTACGGGTACCGAGTGCTCAACGACGTGGCCCTGTACGTGCGCGAGGCACGCGACCTGATCGGCGACGACCCGGCCACGCTCCATGCGGCCGTGGACGCCTGCGTGCTGCAGAAGGTGCTGCCGAAGTTCTTCACGTGGCGCGAGGACCGCGGCGGGCTGCTCGCGATGCTGCTCGCGTTCTGCATCGAGGGCGACGTTGAGAACGGCGGGCGCGGGCTCGACGTCTACACGCTGCTCGATGCGGTGACCGTGGATCCGGCCGATCGCGCGCTTCGCGCGGACGGCGAGCCGGCCTACCTGCCCCGATCGGCCGGCAGGCTCGCGCGCATGTTGCACGCGATCGGGTAGAACCGGTTCGATGAACCGACGCCGCAGCGCACCCATCGCGGCACTGGTCGTGCTGGTCGCGGCAGTGCTGGTGCTGCCACCGTTCACCGCGACCGCGGCGACGCAGCTGCCCCGGGCGTTGGTGAAGAAGCTCGAGGCCGATCGCGACTCCGCCCAGCAACGCCTCGACGCCGAACGCGAGGCGCTCGGCACGGTCGCGACCCGGCAACGCGAGATCGCGGCCGCGAACGCGCACCTCAAGCGCCGCGTGGAGCTGCTCGAGGGCACTGCGACGCTCGTCGGCATGCCCGTGCCTTCGGGTATCCAGGAGACGATGAGCGAGGCCGTCGATGCCCAGCAGCAGCGCCTCGACGACGCCGAGTCGAAGCTCACCGCGGCGACCGAGCGCGCGTCCAGGGCGCAGGGCATCGCGCTCGACGCCGACCGGCGCCTGCGTGCGCTCGAGCGCGCATCGAAGACCGAGTCGGAACGCGACACCTCGCTCGGTTCCTGGCAGTTCGGGTCGGGCGGCCCGCCGGTCAGCGCCGCATCGATCGACCAGTACCTGCAGTCGAAGGGATCGCCGATGGCCGGGCAGGGCGCGGCCTTCCTGGAAGCGGGCGTGGAGTACGAGATCGATCCACGGCTGATCGTGGCGATCGCGGGTGCGGAGTCGTACTTCGGGATCACCACCTGCGCCGACTTCAACGCGTGGGGCTGGGGATGCCCGACACGCCCACAGGCATTCACCGGGTGGCCGCACGCGATCCGGACGGTCGCGAAGGGACTGCGCGAGAACTACCTCGACGACGGGCTCGAGACGGTGGGCGAGATCCACCTGCGCTACGCACCGCCCAATGCCACGAACGACCCGAACGGGCTGAATTTCGCGTGGCCCGACAACGTCGCGAAGTTCCTGGTCGAACAGGGTGGCGATCCGCAGCACGTGGCGGGACTGGTCGGCCCGAGCCGATGAAGCGATCGCCACGATTCGGGGCTTGTCGATCCGAGCGAGTCGTCGTACCGTGGGGTGGAGCGGGCCTTGATCGGCCCGCGAAGCGACGACCCCGAACGGAGCACGACCCCCGGTGCGAGACGCAGAGCATGCAACGATCGGCGTGTGGAGCCTGAACGCTCCGCGACCCCTCGAGTCGGCGCGTGGAAGCGATTCGATGCGTTCGATCACGCTCGTGGGTACCGCCACGTCCACTGCCCGAACCCAGGATCCGATCAGCGCCGCCCGGCGATGGCTCGACGATCCGATTCGATCCGCACGCCTCGATCCGTCGCTGCGCGCTCGCGCACACCAGGCGATCGACGTGGCCGCGACGCACGTGCACCAGCTGGAGCTGCTCGCCTCGGAGGTCGCACAGCAGTTCGAGGAAGCCGGCGCAGCCGACCCGTCCCGCGTGACGTACGTGAGCGAGCTTGCCACCGTGTTCGAGCAGTTCAGCGTTCGGCTGCGCGAGCTGCTCGACGAGTCCTTCGACCAGCAGGACGCGAGCGAACGGCTTGCCCGTGGGCTCGAGGCCGCGGAATCGAGCGGCCTGCCGGGGCTCGTCGCGCGGCTCTGACGTCGGTCGGCGAGCTGCCGGCGACACGACCGGTTCGAAGTCTGCGCCAGCGCGGGTAGTGTCGATGCATGTCATCGCTCGACTCCGAACAGGCCACGGCAATCCCGCTGCTGCTGGGACTCTGCGACTCCGCGCGCGGCCTGCTCGCCAACGCCGCGTCGATCCTCGAGCGCCATGCCTACGACGAGGCACCACGACTGGTCCGCGACGACGACGAGCTCGACGACGGCTGCAAGGCCGCCGAGCGGGAGCTCGAACGTGCGCTGCAGCATGGTGATGCCTCGCTCGAGCGGATCCGCTCGACGTTCGCGATGCTGCGGATCGTCGACCACCTCGAACGGATCGGCGACTACGCGGTCACGATCGCCAAGCTGGTCGAGCTGTCGGAGGGGCTGGCACGCGACCCGCTGGTGCTCAAGCGCCTGCTCGACTCCGCGGCGCACGTCGACGCGATGTTCGAGACCGCACGCTCGTCGCTCGAGCACCTCGACGAGTCGCAGGCCGTGTCGCTGCTCGACGCCGACCAGTTCGTGAACACCGCGAACCGCGCGGTGGTGAAGCAGCTGCTCGACCTGGGCGCCGACAGCATGCTGCGCGAGTGGAGCCTGCGCATGGTGCTCGTGTCTCGCTGCCTGGAACGCGCCGGTGACCACCTCGTCGACGTGGGCGAGCAGGTTGCCTACCTGGCGACGGGAACCTTCCGCGAGCTGTCGTCGCCCAAGGCCGGGGGAGAGGCCTCCCGCGTGCGACGTGAGGGTGCGCTCGACGCACCGATCGAGCCCTGACGATCGTCAGCGTTCGTGCTCGATGCGTTCGAGGTCGGCGTGGATGTCGAGCTCGTCGTCGGACTGCCCGCGGAGCGCTGCCCAGCGGCCCGTCGAGTCGAGCTCCCACGCGGCGATCCGCTCGCCCACATAGCGGTCGAGCAGCGCGCGCAGCTCGTCGCGCGGCTCGGGCTGGCGGACCGGTGCGAGCACCTCGATCCGGCGGTCGAGGTTGCGCTCCATCAGGTCGGCCGATCCGATGAACACCTCGACCTCGTCGTCGTACTCGAAGCAGTAGATTCGGGAGTGCTCGAGCACACGCCCCACCACGGAGATCACACGGATGTTCTCCGACATTCCCGGCACGCCCGGCCGCACGCAGCAGATCCCGCGAACGACCAGGTCGATCTGCACGCCCGCGCTGGACGCGGCGTAGAGGTCGTCGGCCATCGCGACATCGGCGATCGAGTTCAGCTTGATGCGAATCGATGCCCGCCCGCCGGCGCGCGCGACCTCGGCCGCGCGGCGGATCCGCGCGACGATCCCGCTGCGCACCTCCAGCGGCGACACCAGCAGGTGCCTGAAGGTCGGTCGCGGCTGCTGGTCGGTCGTCCACAGGAAGAAGTCCGCGACGTCCTCGGTGATCTCCTCGTCGGCGGTGAGCAGGCCGACGTCCTC
>JAGQUL010000007.1:0-1805 GCA_020438525.1 Thermoleophilia bacterium
GCTCATGCGCGTGATGCTAGACGATCGGGGCCCTGATGGTCGGGGAGCCGGCCTCAAGCCCGATCCGCCCCGTGCCGACATCGCCCGTGTGGCCGTACGCCGGCCGCGAAGCATGCCCATGACCACACTCCGCACCAACACCACGGCCGCATCCCGCGTCGCTCCCGGCGCGCGTCGCGCGATGCTCGTGTGGATCACCGGTGCAGGCCTCGCCACGCTGCTGGCGCTCGTGTCGGTGCTCGATCCCGTGCTGGGCATCTCCGGAGCGCTCGTCGTGGGGCTCGCCGTGGGCTTCACGCGCAGCACGACGTTCGGCATCTGCGCGTTCATCGCATGCACCTACCTCGAGGTGATCACCGAGTACTCCGGCAGCACCGCGCTGAGCCCGATCAAGGTCTGTGGCGGCGCGCTGATCGTGCTGGCGCTCATGGATCTCGTGAGCCGCACGAAGATCGGCACCCGCGCACCGGCACCGACGTGGTCCAACCATCCGGTCATCGTGGCCGCGATGATCGGGTTCGTCGCGCTCGGCGTGGCGTCGCTCAGCTGGGCGGCCGATGCCGAACACGTGAAGACGAACGTCGAGCGACTCGTCAACGAGCTGCTCGTGTTCCTCGCGATCGGCACGTTCCTGCTGCGCCGCTCGCAGTTTCGGGCGATCGCGTTCACCGTGCTCGGCGTGGGCGTGTTCTCCACGCTCGCCGGCGTGCTGCTCGGTGCGCAGGAGTACGGCCGGGCGATCGGCACGTTCACCGACCCGAACGAGTACGCGGCGGCGATGGTCGCCTCGATCGGGCTGGGCTTCGGCGCGTTCGGCGCGGCACGCAGTCCCTGGACTCGCCGCGCGTGCATCGTCGGCATCGGCATCTGCGGCTGGGGCATCCTGGTCAGCCAGAGTCGCGGCGGGCTGCTCGCGCTCGCCGCGGCGGGCATCTACATCGTGCTCAGCTCCCGCGGCCGAGAGCGCGTGCGGATGATGGGCACCTCGTTCGTGCTCGTCGCCGCTGCCGTGTCGATGCTCATGCTCACGCCTGCGGGGCAGCAGTCGCTCGAGCGCATCACCAACGGCGACTCGAGCGGGCGCAGCGACCTGTGGCGCATCGCGATCCTCGAGTTCGAGTCCGAGCCCGTGCACGGCGTCGGGCTGGGCAACTATCCCGTCGTCGCCGCGCGCTTCGTCACGGCAGACACCGAGCACACCGAGCTGATCAACAACCGGGTGCCGCGCGTCGCGCACAACGCCTACCTCGAGATCACCGCCGAGCTGGGCCTGCTCGGGATCCTCGCCTTCTCGGTGCTCGCCGGCGGCAGCGTCCTGCTGGGCATCCGTGGCGTGGGCATGGCGCGCAGGTTGGGCGACGACGGTGCCGTCGCGCTCGGGCGCGGCGTGGTGGCAGCGACCGTGGGCGTGCTCGCGTCGAACGTCTTCCTGTCCAACCACTACAACGAGCTGCTCTGGGCGCTGCTCGCGGTGAGCGTGTCGTACCACGAGTACGCGCGGCGGCAGCTGCGCATGGCCGCCGCGATCGAGACCGCGCAGCAGATCGTCGAGAACCTGCCGATCGACGAGGTCGACGCGGATGTCTCCGAGGCGCTCGCGATGGCGGCGCTCGACGACCTCGACACGCTGCCGGGACTCGTCCAGCCACGTCGCTAGCGCAGCAGTGCATGCGGTAGGTTGCGCCGCATGTCACGCCGTCTCGTCGTCTGGCTCTTCCTCGTCATCCTGCTCGTCGCGTTCGTGGCGACATCTGCCGCGAACGCGCCCGACGGCACGGGTGCACCCGTCACGCTGCACCGCAGCG
>JAGQUL010000007.1:1919-12272 GCA_020438525.1 Thermoleophilia bacterium
ACCGGTGCCGACGACGTGGTGCGGATGCTCGACGCGATCGCCGACGACTCCGATTCCTGGGACGCCGTGATCCTCGAGCTCGACACGCCCGGCGGCTCGGTGCTCGCGGCCGAGGAGATCACCGCGGCGATCAAGCGTCTCAAGGACGATGCCGACCTGCCCGTGCTCGCGTGGATGCGCGGCACCGCCGCGTCGGCCGGCTACTACGTGTCGGCGCCGACCGATCGCATCGTCGCGGCCGACAGCACCTTCACCGGTTCGATCGGCGTGATCCTCGAGTACTACGTCGCGGAGAAGCTCGCCGACAAGGTCGGCGTCTCGCAGGTCGTGATCAAGAGCGGCAAGCTCAAGGACATCGGAAACCCCCTGCGCGCGGCCACGCCCGAGGAGCGGCAGCTGTTCCAGACGATCATCGACGAGGCGTATGGGACGTTCGTCGGAGTCGTGTCGAAGGGCCGCGACATTCCCGAGGACGAGGTTCGCAAGCTCGCCGACGGCCGCATCTACACGGGCACGCAGGCGAAGGAGCTCGGGCTGGTCGACGAGCTCGGCCTGCGCCGCGATGCCTACGACGCAGTGGCGAAGCTGATCGATGCCAAGGGCGTCGACGGCAGCGACATCGAAGTCGTGGAGTTCCGACGCAGCTACGGCCTGCTCGAGCTGCTCGGCGCGGACGTCCAGCCGTCGCTCGACTCGCTCGCATCGATCGGCGACGTGGCCAAGGCGGTACGAGGTGACTCGGGCGCGATCCAGCGACTCGCAGGACCCGACACGCACCAGCTCGGGGGCGGGCTGGCCCGACTCGAGTACCGGGCGGTGATCGGCGGATGATCCGCTACGCCGGATTCGGCAGGCGCCTGTGGGCGTTCGTGCTCGCGGTGCTCGTCGACCTCATCGTGCTCGGCACGATGCGCGCCGTGATCGGCGGCGGCGACGTCGGCGGCCCGTTCACGCTGTGGCTGCTGCTGCACCACGTCGGCCTGGTGATGGAAGGCGGCACGATCGGCCATCGCCTCGCCGGGCTGCGTGTCACGCGCCTCGATGGCGACCGGGTCGGCATCGTGCATGCGTTCGTGCGTGCGATTGCCGAGATCGCGCTCTCGATCCCGCCACTGTTCCTGGGCATGCTCTGGATGCTCGACCAGCCGGAGCGACGTACCTGGCACGACCTGCTCGCCGGCACCGTGGTGGTACGCGAGGCGGTTCCGCAGGCAGCGCCCGCACCTGCATGGGCGAACGACCCGCCGTGGCGACGAAGCGGGGATTCGGTGGTCGTCGACAGCGCGGTGGAAGGTCCGGACGTCGCGTAAACCCGGACGATCGGTGTCCGCCACGGGATATCTGCGAATTCCTGCAGCTTCCGCGCATTGCTGCGGTGTTCGGGAGTAACGGTTGCTGAACCGGCCACACACTGGCCGCCGCCCGAAGAAATCATTGACACCAGCAACGCGACGTAACAGGCTGGACTGACGGTTCGTGGCGGCGACCCGTGCTCCCCGTTGCGGAAAGGCCCCACAACATGCATACGTTCCACCTTCGCCGCCAGCAGCGGCGAACCGCCACGCTTCGCACTCGACTTCGCGCCACCGGTCAGGTGATGCTCGCGGTCGGATTCGCGACCTTCATCTCGGTCGCGAACGCCACGGCGGAAGAGGCGGGCACCACGCCGCCGCAGCCGCAGGGCCAGCAGGTCGTGATCCTCGTTCCGCAGCAGTCGCAGCAGCCTCCAGCGGCGCCGCAGTCGGGTCCGCAGGAGCAGCAGGCCGCTGACCGCGGCGGTAGCGGTGGAGCCGGCGGTGCCGGTGGCAGCGACGGTGCTGGTGGCAACGGCGGCAACGCCGGCAACGGCGGCAGCGGCGGAACCGTCTTCGGCAATGGCGGTAACGGCGGTGCTGGTGGTGACGGCGGCTCAGGCGGCTCAGGCGGTACCGGCGGTGCTGGTGGTGCTGGTGGCGGCGCAGGCGGTAGCGGCGGCAGCGGCGGAACCGTCTTCGGCAATGGCGGTAACGGCGGCAGCGGCGGTAACGGCGGTGCTGGTGGCGGCTCAGGCGGCAGCGGCGGCAATGGTGGCAATGGTGGTGGCGTCGGCGCCAGCGGCGGCAGCGGCGGGGCCGGTGGTGCGGGTGCGCCGGTCAACAGCAACGCCTGCCAGGGCCGCGCGTCGTATTGCCGCGTGGTTTCCGACGGCAACGGCGGCTGGATCGTGCAGGACACGGTGAACCTGTGCCACTCGACGAGCGGTCGCGGCTCATCGGGCTACGGCTTCAACTACCTCACGGGCGTGAACGCCGACTCGATCGTGAAGGGCCACGGGCACGACTCGGACGAGGCTCCGAACTTCTTCCAGCACCATGGCACGCCGGTGTACGACATCATTCCCGCGTTCACCTACGCGCAGGATCTCAACTCCGACGGCGTGATCACGACCAACGAGACGCTGGCCTACGCCGGCAAGAACCTCGGCTCGACCGCCGAGCCTGCCGGGGTGACGTGGGCGTCGATCTACGGCAGCGCCCAGACCGGTGCCGACATCCTGGCCAACGGCTGCGTCGCCACGACTCCCCCGCCGCCGCAGTGCGCCGCGGGCGAGCTCGGCACCCCGCCGAACTGCCTGCCCAAGCCGCCGATCGCGAACAAGGCGGTCGAGGTCTGCCACACCACGAACGGCACCACGTTCTCCAGGCAGACGTGGACGATCGTCGGCGGCGACACCACCGCAGGCCACGGCGCGGACTCGCAGGACATCATCCCCGGCTTCAGCTACGTGAGCGACTACGCGCCGAACGCCACGAACGATGGCTGGGACGCGGTGAACTCGTCGTTCGCGGCACGCAACCTGTCGTCGTCGTACGACTTCGACATCCCCGTGGGCCCGGCCACGATCACGGTCACGGTCTCCGGCCAGTGGCTCTACGACCACGGCTGCAACCCGCCCGGCGCGCCGCCGACCGTGCAGCCCACGCTCGTGAACATGTGCCACGCACGCACCCGCGGCGGCTTCGACGAGTACGTGCTTCGACACAACGTGTCGTCGGACAGGATCCTCACCGGCAACCACTCCGGCCACGCGTGGGACGTGATCCCGCCCTTCACGTACACGACCGGCTACCACTGGGACACCACCGCCAACGGCGGCCAGGGTGACTGGGTCGTCGACACCGCGAGCTTCGGCGGTCGCAACTACGGCGACTTCACCCGAAGCATGACGCTGCCGGTCGTCGGCACCGTCGACCGGCACCTCAACGGCGCCGACATGCTCGCCAACGGCTGTGACGCATCGGCCGCGCCGCAGCCACCGGTCCAGCACGTCCCGGTCACGCTCTGTCATGCCAACGAGGGCATCGGCACCGGTGGCTGGACGCTCATCACCACCGACGACGACGGCGTGCTCGGCAACGGCGCCGGCAACTCGGGCCACGACAGTCACGGCTACGACGTGATCCCGTCGTTCCAGTACACGACCGGCTTCACCTACGACGCGTCGACCAACAGCTGGACGCCGACCTACGCGACGTACCCGGGCAAGAACCTCGGTGACTTCACCCGGCCGGTGAAGCTGCCGGGCAACGTCACCGTCGACCGGACGTTCAACGGGCAGGACCTGCTCAAGAACGGATGCCAGGCGCCGGCGATCCCGGACAAGCCGGCTCCGACGGTCGTGCGCGTGCGCATGTGTCACACGATCACCGACGGCTGGCGCCTGCGCCCGAACGTGAACTCGATCCGGATCGTCGATGCGAGCGGCACCCCGGTCCGGCACGGGCTCGACAACGCCCGTCACGGCTACGACGTGATCCCGTCGTTCGACTACCCGACCGGGTTCACCTACGACGGCACCACGAACACGTGGACCGAGAACTTCGCGACCTACCCCGGAAAGAACCTGGGTGACTTCACGCGGACGATCTCGTTCCCCGACACGGGCCCGATCCCGTGGCAGTTCAACGGGCAGGACCTGCTCGACAACGGCTGCTCGTTCACGGGTCCGGCGCCCAAGCCACCGGTCACGGCCACGCCCGTGTCGCTCTGCCACGCACAGGCGATCGGCGGCTACGACACCTGGGTGCAGGTCGCGACCGACAACGCCGGCGTGCTCGGTCAGCCCGGGCATGACCAGGATGCCGACGACGTGATCCCGGCGTTCGACTACGTCACCGACTACACGTACGACATCAGCACGGACTCGTGGTCGCCGGTGACGCTCAGCTACCCGGGCAAGAACCTCGGCACGTTCACGCGCACGATGTTCCTGCCGGTGGTCGGCATGGTCGATCGCACGTTCACGGGCAGCGACCTGCTCGCCAACGGGTGCGCGTACGACGCGGTGCCGCCGCAGCCGCCGGTCACGCCCACGGTGGTGTCGCTGTGTCACGCCGCGACCGTCAACGGGCTCGACACCTACGTGCCGGTGCTCACCGACTCGACCGGCGTGGTCGGCGCCGGTGGCCATGACGCCGACGGCTATGACGTGATCCCCGCGTTCGACTACGTGACGATGTACGTCTACGACGGCGCCACGAACTCCTGGAGCGCGACGACGATGTCGTACCCGGGCAAGAACCTCGGCTCCTTCGACCGCACGCTCACGCTCAGCACCGGGACGACGACCGTCACGCTCGATGGCTCCGCGATGCTCGCGTCCGGCACCTGCGAGATCCCGGCGCAGCCCGAGAGCCCCGACGTGACTCCGCCCACGACGCCGGACACGGGCGACACCGGGGGTGGCAACACGGGTGGCGGCACAGATACGCCGACCGGCTCGAACACCGAGACCCCGACCGTGGTCGCGGCCGAGAGCGCCGACGCGAACGACAACCAGTTGCCCTTCACGGGCCTGCAGCTCGGCATCCTCGCCCTGCTCGGGTTCGGAGCGATCGGCAGCGGCACGCTCGCGCACGCACGACACAAGCGACGCCGCGGCGAGCGCCGTGATCCGACCGGCGCCTGACGCCGCTCGACAGCACTGAAGGCCGGGGGCCCGCGCACCAGCGCGGGCCCCGCGTGCACGTGTACGCCGAAACGGGCAGGTTGGATGCATGATCCAGATCGCCCGCGTCGACTACCCGAACATGCCGCCCGACCTTCGGCGGCTGCTGATCGAGCGCGCGCACGGCGTCGCGGGCGTGCACGGGCGTGTCACGATCGAGCCGACCGACCCCGACGGGCAGCTCGACCAGGTGCTGCAGGCAAGCATCGAGGTCGACGCGTCGCAGGACCCGCAGGTCGTGATGCTCGACGCCGCGCTTGCCGAGCACGTGATCGCCGCGGTGAGCAGGCTGGTCGAGGACCCCGAGGCGCAGCACGAGCAGGCGGGCAGCCCATGGGCGTGGAGCGTCGAGCTCGACTGGGGCGGCCACGTCACGCACGTCGAGGTGCACGGCGCGCCGTCCGACGAGGCGCTGCACGGTGTGCTCGAGGCCGCCACGCGCCTGCTCGACGGGCGCGGGATCGAGCCCGCCTAGGCAGCGCGAGCCGGCACGCGAGCGTCGATGCGCTCGGGTCAGATCGTGACGAGCGTACGCGCGCTGCGCGTGCGCGTGCCCTGCCGGTTGGTGACCGTCACCGCGAGCATGAACGTGCGATCCCCCTGCACGACGTCGAGCAGCCGCAGGATCCGCGCGCCGCGGATCGACCGCGGAGTCCGCAGGCTCACGGTGTGCCCGGCAGGTACGCGCCGCGTGGTTGCGCCGATCGTCGCGCGAGTGGGGACGACCAGCGTTCGGCCCTTCCGTACCCTGAGCTCGAGCCGCAGCGCGACGCGACCGGCCGAGACGGCATTCGACACGGCGACGCGGGCAACTGCGCGGCGCTTGGAGTAGCTCGACGACCGAGCGATCGCCAGCATCCGACGAAATGCGAGGACGTCCGCCGCGCTGGGCCGTGGCCGCGTCAGTGCACGAACGGTCGCTGCTGCGCTCGGCAGTGCAGCTGTGCGGGCCGTGCGCGCTCGATGTACCAGGCTGACTGCCGCGGTTGTCGTGTCGGAGCCGAACACCGGTTCGAGTCCGGCATCTGCCACCTGCAGCTGTCGATCCTGCTCGGAGGAGTCCGATCCCATGACCTGCTGGACCCACCGATTGTTGAGTTTTTCGACCTTCTGCCCTCGCTGCTGCAGGCTCTCGTGGAACATGTCCTTGACCGCGTCGCGAGTCTGCTTCTGCAGCTCCCAGACCTTCGCGCGGTCTGCGGACTGCCGGTCGATCACCTGCTGCTGCGTGTCGAGTGCGTTCGTCGGCAGGGTGTCGGTCATCGAGGACGGGCAGGCGCCGGGGCCGAGGCATTGGAGCTTGAACGGATCATCGCTGGTTGCCGGAACCTCGGCGACGAGGTTGCCGAGCTTGAGCGTGCGCGCGGGCGCGACTCCGGCGACGCTCCACGCGTTGGTGGCGGCTCCTGCGCACAGATGCTGTCCGGCGCAAAGGCTGCCGGGGCTGTCGACGAAGAAGATCCGTGGCATCGTGACGTGAAACTCGGTCCACCTCCACGTCGAGCCCGGCTTGGGGGCCTTCACGCTGCACGAGAGGTCTGCGGTACCGCACCCCGACACGACGGTTCCGGATGTCGTCCACGTGATCGTGTTCGTCTCGGGCGCGTACTGCGCCGAGTTGGTGTCGGGTACCGCGGTCATCGTGACCGTCGACCCACCGGCGACGATCTGGGGCGCCGTCATCGTGAGGTTGCCCCATACCGGGTAGCACCACGGCGTGCTGACCCATCCGCTCGAACCGCCCCAGTAATAGCCGTACGAGATGCCATCGACGGTGGTGCCCTCGCCGGTGCCGCAGGCGGAGGGAACGTACCCGGCCGGCAGGATCTTGCCCGGCGCCGGGGGACGCGTCGCCGCCTGGGTCGAGGCGGACGAGATCGCGATCAATGCGAGGATCACGGTGACGGTGGGGATCGTACGGAGACCGAACATCCGTGGATCCTTGCAGGTTGCACGATGCGCCGTGTCAGGAGGCAGAAAGGCCCCGCGGCGAGACGGGGCCTTCCAAGGTCCGCGCCGGCGCGTGAACGCCGATCCGGACCAGTGCGCTCGGGAGGAATCGAACTCCCGGCCTTCGGCTCCGCAAGCGGGCGCGACTACTGCGGCCAATCCGAACTCGACCCGTGGTTGCCCACGTTGCGGCGTGGGTGTCGCGCTGCTCGAATGACAGCATGGACGAACGGATGAACAGCGCGCGGATCATGTCGTGGCATGTGATACCTGTCCTGATCGGAGCAGTTGCCGCGATGACGCTGCTGGCCGGGTGCGGATCGGGGTCCTCCGATTCCGGATCCGACTCCGAGCCCCTCGAGCCGAAGCAGGCGGCAGCTCTGGCCGGGGACCTGCTCGGCGCCGATGACGCGGCGGGCGTAAAGGCAGCGGACATCGAGCCGGGCGCGGTCGGCTCGCTCGACCGCGCCGCGACGGCCGAGGTCTTCGCAGCCTCGAAGCAGCTGGGAACGACGCTCAAGCCCGGAGACGCCCAGGTCCTCGACATCTACGGCGCCAAAGGCAAGCTGCTGCTGTTTCGAGCCTTGGACGACAGCGCCGCGTCCACCAGCTCGGAAGGACCGTCGACCATGGAACTGATCGACGGGTTGTCGGTGCCGATCGAGCAGATCGCGATGGAGTACCCGATCGGCAAGGACGGCGTGCTGGTCATGCTCACGATGGATGTCGACGGGCTGCGAGCGATGATGAAGGCTGGCGAGACCGGCGCCGACTTCGATCCACGGTCCGTCATCAAGGTCTACGCCACCCGTGACGGCAAGGCGCTCGACGCACAGGCGCTCGACGCGCTCATGCAGGAGGTCGCAGCGTGAAGCGCATGTTCACCACGCTCCTGCTCGTGCTTGCCGCGCTGCTTGCAGGCGGGTGCGACCTCGAGAACCTCGACCTCAGCAACTTCGCGACGGTCGAGGACCTCAGCAAGTCGGGCGACCCCATGGAGCGAGGTGCGGCCGCTGCGGCGGCCGAGGCCGATGACCGCGCGGGCGCAGAGGCGCTCGTCACACGAGGTCTCGCCGACGGTGACCTGCAGTCGCTGCGGGATGCCGCGGCGATGCGCGCCGACGATCCCGACTACGATCGCATGTACCTGCTCGCGCTGATCGTGCAGAAGCGCGAGACCGAGTCCGAATGGCGCAAGAACGCTTGGTCCCTCGCAGACATGAAGGGCAACGACCGGCTCTACATCGCCCAGGAACGCGCGCTCGACCCGGACGCGACCGACCGCGAGCTGTCGGACCGCGCGAACCGTCGTCGACTGGCCGTGAGCTACCAGTTCCTGACCAGCTACGCGGGTCCTGCCGACGAGCAGATGCTGCAGGAGATCCGCGACTCCTACTGCGACAGCGCCGCCCGGTTCGACCTGCCCACCGACATCTGCAAGGAGTAACGACACGATGCGACACGCCATGGTTGGAGCACGACGATGACCTCGGTAGCTGCGGTACTTCGTCGGGGCGTGCGCGGCGCAGCTGTGGTGCTTGCAGTCGTCTCGTGCACGTTGCTTGCGCCGGCTGCCTCGCAGGCGGCGAGCGTCATCGACCTGAGCGCGACCGGACAGGCGGCCGACCTCCAGCAGGTCGTGGTCGGCAGCGATGGTGCAGCTCGCGTGGTGTGGCGTCGTTTCGACGGGTCGAACTCGATCGTGCAGTACCGGTCGGTTGCTGCTGATGGAACCCTTGGCGTGGTGGTCGACCTGAGCGCGGCCGGCCAGGATGCCGCTGATCCGCAGGTCGCGGTTGGCAGTGATGGTGTGGCGCGCGTGGTCTGGAGCCGTTACGAGGGGGGGATCCGGCGGGTGCAGTACCGGTCGGTGGCGGCGGATGGAACGCCCGGTACGGTGCTCGACCTGAGCGATCCGGGCGAGGACGCGGATTCGCCGCAGATCGCGGTCGATGACGATGGCGTCGCACGCGTGGTGTGGAACCGCACCAACGGATCGCACGACATCGTGCAGTACCGGACGGTGGCGGCGGGTGGAACGCTGGGTTCGGTACTGGACCTGAGTGATCCGGGCCAGAGTGCTCGTCAGCAACAGGTCGTCGTGGGTCATGACGGCACCGCGCGCGTGGTGTGGTACCGCTTCGACGGGTTGAACTGGAGGGTGCAGTATCGGTCGGTCGCGGCTGATGGCACGCCAGGCGTGGTCGTCGACCTGAGCGCGTCCGGGCAGAACGCCTCCGAGCCGCAGGTCGTGGTCGGCAGCGATGGACTCGCGCGTGTGGTGTGGCGTCGATACGACGGGTTGTACAACATCGCCCAGTATCGATCGGTGGCGGCTGACGCAACGCCGGGTCCGGTGGTCGACCTCAGTGCGACAGGCGTGGATGCCGGGATGCCGCAGGTCGCGCTCGGCGCCGACGGCAGCTCGCGGGTCGTGTGGTGGAGAGACGACGGGGGGCCGCACCGGATCGTGCAGTATCGGTCGGTTGCACGTGATGGCACACCGGGCTCGGTCGTCGACCTGAGCGCTGCCGGCCAGGATGCGTACGAGTACCAGGTTGCAGTGGGCAGCGATGGTGTCGCCCGCGTGGTGTGGCGGCGCTCCGACGGGTCGCACCCGAGGGTGCAGTACCGGTCAGTTGCGGCTGACGGCACACCGGGTACGGTCGTCGACCTGAGCGCCGCCGGCCAGTTTGCCGAGACTCCGCAATTGGCCGTGGGCAGCGATGGTGTCGCGCGGGTGGTATGGAATCGTTCAGGCGGGTCTGCCACCGTGCAGTACACGACCGTGTCGCCGCCCGCGCCGTCGTGCGCGGACGGGAGCGTGTCGGTGCAGGCGGGCTCGTCCGTCGCGGTGTCGCTTGCGTGCAGCGGCGTGGTGTCGTCGCGCTCGATCGTGTCGGCGCCGACCTCCGGCTCGCTGGGCGCGATCGACCAGGGCGCAGGAACGGTGACCTACACCGCACCGACCGGAGCGAACGGCAGCGACTCGTTCACGTTCGCGGCGAGCAACGCCGGAGGGTCGAGTGCCGCGGCGACGATCTCGGTGACGATCACGGCCGCGCCGCCGACATCCGTGCCGCCGACGTCCGTGCCGCCGTCCACAAGCACGCCGCCACGGACCACGATCGCGGTTCCGGGTCCGTATCGACTGACGAGGGCGCTGCGAGTGACGTGGGGGGCGGTCGATGCGTCAGGCGGCGTCGACGCGTACGAGGTTGCGTACCAGCGCGCGGTGCCGACGGGCACCTTCGGCGCATGGCGCAGCTGGAAGGGCGACACGGCCGCTACATCCGGGACATTCATGGGAGCGTGGGGCAGCGGCTACTGCTTCCGGTCACGTGCCCGGGACGGTGCAGGCAAATGGGGGGAGTGGTCGGCTCGGCGCTGCAGCACGATCGCGGTCGACGATCGGC
>JAGQUL010000312.1 GCA_020438525.1 Thermoleophilia bacterium
TCACAGCGAAAACGGTGGATTCAGGCTGAACTGGCACTCCACTACGACAAGGACGGGCACGACCTCGACATCTCCGAGGTCATCGAACTGCTGGAAGGGGTGCGAGGCCTCGCTGTCAGTGGAGCTAGTGTGTACGGCATCGAGATGCCGATCGACACCCGCGTCGAACTCAAGCCAGGCTCGTTCGAAGTCATTATCCAGCTCGTATCGCCCGAAGACGTGGCGAAGGCGATGGGAACGCTCATCGCCATGACAACGGCCGATCGTCTCGACGCACTGAACCGTGTTCGCGGATTCGTTGAGGACATGCTTACGTACGCCAAGCGGTTCGGCGGCAAGGTCGTCGCGCAGGAACACGTGCATCTCCACGAGGAAGAAGTCGAGATTCGCGAAGGCGATGCGCCGCCGGTCTTCATCAAGAAGCGCGTTTATGACCACACGCTGAAGGGCCCATCCGTCTTCGTCGACGCCAGCAAGGTCGCTCGTCCAGTCGCTGACGGCGATGCCAAGACCCTCGACGTCCGCTCGGGCGCCAAGGAGATCAGCTTCACAAAGGACGAAGCAGATCGCCTACTGGCCGATACGACACCGCCCGCTGCGCTCCCTGAACCAGAGATCACACGCGAACAGCAGCGTACCGAGCGAGAGGTATTCACGATTCGGTCGCCCGGACTCGACGCGCAACTCCAATGGCACTTACGCGACCGCATGGGCACCAATTACCGCATGCCGCTACGAGACGAAGAGTTCCGACGCAAGATGGACAACAATGAGGTCCTCTTCGGCGTGGGCGATGAACTCGACGCAGACATCCTCATTACCGAGCAACTCGACAAGACCGGCGAAGTCGTCGGGCAGCCGCATCGAGCAATCATCCGTGTACACGAGAAGCCAGCAGCGTAGCCATGCCCGGAGCCGAGTACCACATCACGTGCACGTCGTGCGAGCTGCCGCCCGGCTCGCTCACGGAGTCCTCGACGAATGAGGAAGTCGATCCTGTCTGGGATTGGCCCGCAACGCTCGGTGAGTTCTTCGGTGAGCGCGGCGGGTTCGAGGCGAAGTACTGCCCCGAGTGTGGCTACCTCGCCGAGCACCGACACTTCTTCAAGCTCGTGTGCGGCGACTGCGGTCGACGCGAGCGCCGATTCGCAACGATGACCACGCCAGCCGATCAGTGCGCATGCGGTGGGGTACGCACGGTTCAGCTCATCCACGGTCGCATGCCGACGTGCCCCGATCACCCCGATGTCCCGCTCGTGGACATGAGTCTCATCGAACTCGGTGACGTCAATGACGGCGTCACATCGGTTCCGTGTCGTTGGTGCGGCTCGGGAACGCTCGTCATCGGCGGTACCGTGACGCTCATGGATTGAGCACTCGCCTCGGTTGGGTGCTGTGAGCACCTGGAACCTGCCACGCCTTCGCGCCGTCGTCGCTAGGCCGGATCGCGTGATTCGTCTCATGCTTGGCCTTGCGACGTCGGCGCGGGCGCGGCTTTTCGGTTCGGTGCACACAGCACCCATCACCGAAAGGCAGAACCAGCGTGAACATCGTCGCAATCATCGGGAACGTCGCCAGCGAAC
>JAGQUL010000313.1 GCA_020438525.1 Thermoleophilia bacterium
CCCCTGAAGCGCCGCGATCAGCTGCGTCAGGACCTGGACGAGCTGGTTGAGCAGCTCGATCACCTTGGGATCGTTGAGCGCCGCGCCACCTGCCGCGTCGACCGCGCCGCCACCGCCGGTGGCGTTCTGGCCGACCGCGTCGGCACCTGCGGTTGCGCCCGCGGGCCCGCCGGGTGCCGCCGGATCCTTGCCTGGAGGCGTCTGTGTCGCGTCCGGACCGCCACCCTTGGTTGGCGGAACCTGCTGTACCGGCGATGCGCCTCCACCGACGCCGCCAACTGCACCCATGCCCATGATTCGTCCCCCGGTCGCCGTGCGTTGCCCCGCGTCCCGAGCGGGCGATGCACGTATCACTTCTCCACCAGTGAACCATCGGTCGGGCGTTCCGACAAGACCGAATCGAGCGACTCGCGAGCGGCCAGTGCGACACCGCTCGGGATGCGGCTTTCCGGTGCAGCGCAGCACGCGGCGTGCATGCGAGAATGCCCGCATGGCTGCTTCCGAGACCACGCCCCGGCCGACCCACGCACAGCTGCTCGAGATGCTCGAGGCGCCCGACCTGACGCGCAGGGAGCGGCGCGAGCTGCAGCGAATGGCACGCTTCCAGAAGCGGGTCGAAACGTGGGAGCACCGGCGGGCAAACCCCGCTCCCGCCAAGCTGCATCGCGCGGTGATCACGCTGCTGATGATGGCGGCGTGCCTATGGGTGCTGTGGCTGCTGCTCGGCGGCGGCGCGCCTGCCTGATCTCGCGCCCTAGACGAGCGAGCCGGAGACGATCCGGGCGCCCTGCGCGGCGTCGGCGATCGGACGTCCTGCCGCGAGCAGTGCGGTTGCACGCAGCGTCGGCTCGAATGCGCCCGTCTGGGCAGCGATCGCGAGGTGGTTGGCCCCTTCGCCCTGGAACACGAGGTTCGCGACACCCTCGATCGTCGGGTCGAGCCGCGCGCCCACGTTGGAGATGAGCTTGTCGGTGCCTCGCATCACGCCGCCCACGTCGCCGGCGATCGACACGATCCGGAAGTCGGAGTTGCGTGAGAGTGCCTGACCCATGAACGCGCCGAAGCCGCGATTGAGGTCGTGGATGATGCCGCTGCCGGCGATCAACTGGCGGCCGCCGGTGAATTCGGGTCCGATCGTCGACAGACGTGCGGCGGCCGTGCCGAGCGGCGCGACCCCGTTGTGGGGCGAGCCGAGCGTGATCAGCTGGCCCACGTGCTCGACCCCCTCGAGGTGCTGCAGCATCCAGCGCGACGTGAGCCCGCCCTTGGAGTGCGCGACCACGGTCACGAGCCCGTCGCCGCCCGCGGCGAGCGATCGCGTCGACGCCGCCTCGACGACCTTCCGCAGCGCCCGTGCATCGGCCTGGAACGATGCGAAGCCGTGGAGCGGCAGGGGCGTGGCGGTCACGTCGGCGAATCCGACGCTGCGCAGCAGCTCCTGGAGCGACTGGTACATGTAGCCGGAGGTGGAGTAGCCGCCCTGGATCACGACCGGGCGCGCGCCCTCGCCGATCTGGCCGAGGTCGGCGAGCATGTGTGCGTAGCGCGCGCCGTCGTCGGCGCCGCCCACGACCTGCTTCATCAGTCCCTTCGGGACCGCAGTCACCAATTCGCCGACCAGGCTCACCGTCGAAGCACCCCTCGTCCATGCATGCAGCCCCCGCTGCACCTCGTACCTGCATGTCGAGTGCCGATCCGGCGACTGTTTCAGGGCCCGCCGGGCCCGTGTTCAGGATCGAACCAGCAGCGAGCGACCGGTCATCGCCGCGGGCTGGTCGATGCCGAGCAGGTCGAGCACGGTCGGCGCCACGTCGGCGAGCCGACCGTCCTGCACACCGGTCACGCCGGTCGCGGCGATCCCCGTCGGTGCCACCACGATGAACGGCACGCGGTTGGTGGTGTGTGCGGTGTGCGGGGTCCCGCGCTCGGTCAGCATCTGCTCGGCGTTGCCGTGGTCGGCGGTCACGAGCAGCACGCCACCGCGTGCCTCCACGGAGGCGACGACACGCGTGAGCGCTGCATCCACCGCCTCGCATGCCGCGACCGCGGCCGGGATCACGCCGGTGTGGCCGACCATGTCCGGGTTCGCGAAGTTGACGATCGCGAAGCGCACGTCGGGGTCGGCGAAGCCGTCCTCGAAGAGCGTCGCGACCTGCGCGGCGGCCATCTCGGGCTTGTGGTCGTAGGTCGGCACGTCGCGTGGCGAATCGGCGAGCGCCCTGCGCTCGCCGTCGTGCACCTGCTCGACGCCGCCGTTGAAGAAGTAGGTGACGTGCGCGTACTTCTCGGTCTCGGCGACGTGCAGCTGCCCGCCGTGGTGCTGCTCGAGCACGTCCGCGAGCGTGTCGTGCAGCTCGTTGGGCGGGAACGCGACCGGGAGCTTCAGCGTCTCGTCGTACTCGCACATGCAGACCACGTGCGACACGGGTCGCCACGCGCGTCCGCGGTCGAAGCCGTCGAAGTCGGACGAGGCGAGCGCCGGCACGAGCTGCCGCATGCGATCGGGGCGGAAGTTGGCGAACACCACTACGTCGCCGCGGTCGATGCCGTCGCCGGCGTCGTCGAGCGCGATCACGAACGGGTCGACGAACTCGTCGGTCGTGCCTTCCTCGTGGCTGATGCGAACCGCGTCGCGGGCGCTGCTCGCGCGGCGCCCCTCGCGATTGACGAACAGGTCCCAGGCCCGCTTGGTTCGCTCCCAGCGGTGGTCGCGATCCATCGCCCAGTAGCGGCCGATCACGCTCACGATGCGTGCGCGGCACCCGTCCTCGGTGGCCTCGATGTCGCCGAGCCTGCGCTCGAGCCACTCCATGTCGTGCAGCGATGCGTCGGGCGCGACATCGCGCCCGTCGGTGATCGCGTGCACGCGTACCTCGCGCACGTTGCGCTGCGCCGCCATGCGGGCGATCGCCACGATGTGCTCGAGGTGCGAGTGCACGCCACCGAACGAGGCGAGCCCCACGATGTGCAGCACGCCGCGTCCTGCCGCGGCGCGCGTGCACGCCTCGACGAGGTTCGGCGTGTCGTAGAACGTGCCGTCGGCGACCGCCTGATCGATGCGGGTGAGGTCCTGGTAGACGACGCGGCCGGCCCCCAGGTTGAGGTGGCCGACCTCGCTGTTGCCGATCTGGCCCTCGGGAAGGCCCACGTCGAGGCCGCTTGCGACGAGCGTCGAGTGCGGGTACGCGTCACGCAGGGCGTCGAAGGTCGGGGTGTCGGCGAGCGACACGGCATTGCCGGGGCCGTCGGGCGCGAGCCCCCAGCCGTCGAGGATCACGAGCGCGACCGGTCCGGCTGCAGTGGCAGGCGCCGCTGCTGCTGCGGGCACGGTGTCGTCGTCGGCCGCCATCGATCAGGCCTTCGCGCCAGCGACGAGGTCGAGCCCTGCGGCGACGATGCCGCTGAAGCTCTCGACCTCGAGCGCAGCGCCGCCGACGAGCGCGCCGTCGATGTCGTGCTGGCCGAGCAGCTCGGGCGCGTTGCCGGGCTTGACCGAGCCGCCGTAGAGCACCGGGATCCGCTCGGCGATCTCGTGGTTGAAGATCGCCCCGAGCACGTCGCGGATCGCGTGGTGCATCTCCTGGGCGGTCTCGGCGGTGGCGGTCTCGCCCGTGCCGATCGCCCAGACCGGCTCGTAGGCGACCGACAGGCCGCTGCTGGTGGCCTTGATCACGTCGAGGTCGCTGAGCGCGGTGGTGAGCTGCTCGCGAACGATGTCCTGCGCGCGGCCGTCGCGGCGCTCGTCGATCGTCTCGCCGACGCAGAGCATCGGGCGCAGGCCGAACTCGGCGGCCGCGACCACCTTCTCGCTCAGCGCGGCGTCGTTCTCGTTGTAGTAGGTGCGGCGCTCGCTGTGGCCCAGCAGCACGCCGTCGACGCCGAGGTCGCGGAGCATCGCGGGGCTGACCTCGCCGGTGAACGCGCCCTGGTCGGACTGGTGCATCGTCTGGGCGTAGATGCGTGCGTGCGGCGGGCGGTGCTCGACGGCGAGCTCGAGGCTGGTGAACGGCGGCGCCACCACGACCTCCACGCGCGTGCCGAGCCCTTCGGGGTGCTCGTCCATCCAGGTGCCGAGGTCCTCGAGGTACTCGAGCGCCTCGCCGCGCAGCTTGTGCATCTTCCAGTTGGCGGCGATCACGAGGGGGCGCAGTTCGGTGGGGGTGCTCATGCGGGGCCTTTCGATTGGGCTGGTCGTTCGGGGAAGGTTCGCTCGCTCAGAGCGGCGCGTCGCGGATCGCCGCGATGCCGGGAAGGTCGTCGCCTTCGAGCAGCGCGAGGGATGCGCCGCCGCCGGTGGAGATGTGCGAGATCCGGTCGGCCACGCCGAACTGGTTGGCGGCCGCGACGGAGTCGCCGCCGCCGATCACGGTGAAGCCGGGGTTGTCGGCCACCGCCTCGGCGATCGCCTGCGTGCCGTCGGCGAACTCCGGGATCTCGAACACGCCCATCGGGCCGTTCCAGAAGATCGTGTGCGCGTCGGCGAGGCGTGCCTCGTAGAGCATGCGCGTGCGCGGTCCGATGTCGAGCGCCATCGTGCCGTCGGGCACCGCGTCGGCCGAGACGATCTCGGTCGCCTGTCCGGCCTCGAGCCTGTCCGCCACGACCAGGTCGATCGGCAGCAGCAGGCTGCAGCCTTCGTCGTCGGCCAGGTCGATGATCCGCTGCGCAAGCGCCACGCCGTCCCCGTCCTCGACGAACGAGCTGCCGGTCCGCGCGCCCTTTGCCTTGAGGAAGGTGTTGGCCATCGCGCCGCCGATCAGCACTGCGTCGGCGATCGTCACGAGGTTCTCGAGCACGCCGATCTTGTCGCTCACCTTGAGGCCGCCCACGATGCACGCGAACGGTCGGTTGGGCGACTCGACGAGGTGGCCGAGCTGCTGGA
This sequence comes from Thermoleophilia bacterium, assembly GCA_020438525.1. Next base: position 4,883 of record JAGQUL010000313.1, read on the forward strand.
GCTCGCGCTCGAGCAGGAACCCGGTCACCGCCGGGATGTAGCTGGCCACTCCCGCGGTGGATGCGTTTGCCCGGTGCACGGTGCCGAACGCGTCGTTCACGAACAGGTCGCCGAGCCGCGCGAGCTGCCGCGCGAACTCGGGATCGTTCTTCGTGTCGGCCGCGTGGTAGCGGGTGTTCTCGAGCAGCAGCACGTCGCCGGGCTGCGCGTCGCGCACCGCCGCCTCGACCTCGTCGCCCACGCAGTCGCCCACGAACCCGACCGGCCGCCCGAGCAGCTCGCTCAGGCGGTCGGCCACGGGTCGCAGGCTCATCGATTCAACGCGTTCGCCCTTGGGGCGACCCAGGTGCGACATCAGCACGACCGTCGCGTCCTGACGGATCAGGTAGTCGATCGTCGGCAGCGCCGTCTGGATGCGGGTGTCGTCGGTGATCGCGCCCGACTCGTCGAGCGGGACGTTGAAGTCCACGCGCACGAGCACGCGCTTGCCACCAAGGTCCTGCTCGCCCGCGATGGACGGCAGGTCGAACGCGGAGGTGGTCGTCATCAGACGGCGGCCTTGGCTCGCACGACCTTGGCGACGAGGTCGACCACTCGGCTCGAGTAGCCCCACTCGTTGTCGTACCAGCTGAGCACCTTCACGGTGCGGCCGTGCGTCATCGTGGACTTGGCGTCGAACACGCTCGAGTGCGGATCGCCGACCACGTCGCTCGACACGATCGGGTCCTCGGTGTAGGCGAGGATGCCCTTCATCGGACCTTCGGCCGCGGCGCGGATCGCGTCGTTGACCTGCTCCTTCGTCACCTCGCTGCCGAGCACCGCCACCAGGTCGGTCACGGAGCCGGCCGGGGTCGGCACGCGCAGCGAGTTGCCGTCGAGCTTGCCCTGCAGGTCGGGCAGCACCAGCCCGATCGCCTTGGCGGCGCCGGTGCTGGTCGGGATGATGTTGAGCGCGGCCGCGCGCGAGCGGCGCGGGTCCTTGTGCGGCGCGTCCTGGAGGCGCTGGTCGCTCGTGTAGGCGTGCACGGTGGTCATGAAGCCGCTCTCGATGCCCCAGTTGTCGTGCAGCACCTTCGCGACCGGCGCGAGGCAGTTGGTGGTGCAGCTCGCGTTGGAGATCACGTGGTGCTTGTCGGCGTCGTACTCGTCGTCGTTCACGCCGAGCACCACGGTGAGGTCCACGTTCGTGGCCGGCGCCGAGATGATGACCTTCTTCGCGCCCGCGGTGAGG
>JAGQUL010000314.1 GCA_020438525.1 Thermoleophilia bacterium
ATGTAGATGCATGGCAGCCGGTTCTCGCGCGCGATCTCCTGTGCGCGCAGATGTTTCTTGACCGTGAGCGGATAGTAGGTGCCGCCTTTCACGGTCGCGTCGTTGGCCACGACCATCACGTGCCGGCCGTTGACCTGCCCGATCCCGGTCACGATGCCGGCGCTGGCTGGCTCGTCGTCGTACACGCCGTTCGCCGCGAGCGGGGAGAGCTCCAGGAATGCGGTGCCGGGATCCACGAGCGCGTCGATGCGTTCCCGCGCAGTGAGCTTGCCGCGCGAGCGGTGACGCTCCACGGCGCGCTCGCCGCCGCCCTCGCGCACGCGCGCGAGTCGCTCACGAAGCTCCGCCACGAGCGCGTCCATGGCCTCGCGGTTCTCGGCAAACGGCCCGGCAGTGGTATCGACGATCGGCGCAGACAGGGTTCCCATGCCGGTGACGCTACCGCACCAAGGCGAATCTCGGCGAACCTGCAACGAGATCGGCCCAGTCCCCGACATATGGATGGGACAGCAGCGCGCACTGGACATGCGACGTTGCACACGTTGGGACGCAAGGGACGATCACAATGGCCAATCCGTGGACGATCGCATCGACCGCGACGCGACACATGCTCGACGCGAACGTTTCGTTCGGCATGGCGAGCGACCGCTACAACGCTCGCGACAAGTACCGGCGAACGTACAACTCCGACCAGCGCCTCGGCGCAGGCGTGGGCGCAGCGCTCGGCATGGCACTGCCGGTCACCGCGGGCCTTGCATGGATGCAGCGCGGCGCGAAGATCCCGGGCATCTCGGGACAGGCCGACGCCATGGCCAACGGCCTTGCCAGGGTCGCACCGCGCGGGGTCTCGCCCGCCATGATGCAGAACATCGGCCGAGGCGTCGGCATCGCCGCGCTCGGCCTTGCTGCGGGCGTCGGCGCCAAGAAGACGTGGGAGGTCAGCCAGGACGACGGCAACCTGGGCGCGGTCGGCACCGCCGCCGGGCTCGTCGGTGGTGGCATCGCCGGCTACACGGTCGGCGCGAAGTTCGCGGGCAAGTACGCACCGCTCGTGACCGGTGCAGCCGCGATCGCCGGCGGCATCGCCGGCCACTTCGGCGGCAAGGCGATCTCGATCGGCGAGGGCCACATCGGCGAGGAGCACGTCCAGGCCGCGCAGGTCGACGAGAACGCCGGCGACCGCGTCGGCAGCTTCGCGCGTGGCGCGTTCAACCACTTCACCGAGGTCGGCCCCGCCACGCAGGGCATCAGCTTCGGCTACCAGTGGGGCATGCGCGACACCGTGCAGAAGAAGTACTCCAACGCCGAGCGTGCAGGCGCCATGCACGGCGACCTGCTCGCCGCCGGCATCCTCGGCGGCGGCGCACTCGCAGTGGGCGCAGGCCTGATGGGCCTCTCGCAGCGAGCCGCACAGGGCACCAGCAACGTGCTCGCCGGTGCGGAGGTCGCCGGCAAGGTGCTCGACCGTGGCCTTGCGACCGGCATGATCAACAAGCTCTCCAGCACGGGTGGCACCGTCGCCGCGGCCGGTGCAGCCGCCGGCATCATCGGCCTGGCCACGCTGAAGGGCTTCCAGTCCGACGCAGACAACTACGGCACCGGCGCAGCCACCGCGATCGCAGCAGGCACCATCGCCGCGACCGCCGGCACCGCAGCACTGGTTGCCAAGTCGGGCGCACTGAGCGGCATGGCCGCAGCACCCAAGGCTGCCAACAGCGCGCTCGTCGCAGCAGCACTGATCGGCGTGCTGAGCGCCGCTCGCCTGCCGCTGCAGCAGTTCATGAACGACGCCAAGGACGCCGCGGCGACCCGCGACAAGATCGACGTTCCCGTCGCCGCGACCGCGGCCGGCGTGGGCGCGATCGGCGGCGGGCTCGGCGCCTTCAAGGGGCTGTCGAAGTTCGTGCCGGAAGGCGGCGTGCAGATCGGCAAGTTCCACATCCCCAAGGCCGCGCTCGTCGGCGTGGGTACCGCAGTGGGCGCAGCCGGACTGGGCGGCGTGGGCTTCGGCCTCTCGTCGACGATGCCCGACATCAAGAAGGTCGGCATCTCCGTGGCCGGTGGCGCGGTCGCCGGTGCGGCGCTCGGTGCGTTCGGTCGCGGGATCGGCGTGGTGCCCGGCTTGGTGGGCGGCGCGGCGCTCGGCCTCTCCGCCAGCGCGCTGCTCAAGGACGACGCGTCGAGCTCCACGCCCGACGAGATCATCCTGGCTCCCGGGCCGACCCCGGGCGTGGAGACCCCGCAGGTCACCGCAGGCAACATTGCCTGAACAACCCGCGCGCGCCGGACACGCGCGCGGCATCAGGCACTCGAGCACGAGAGGGCGTCACCGGTGTGGGCGGTGACGCCCTCCGTGCGTTCCGGGGCAGGCGACGACAGCTCGGCATGCAGCTCGGTGTCGTCGTCGCTCGGTCGCACCATCGGCAGGCTCGCCAGCACCGCCAGCGCCACCCACGTCGTCGGGTCCTCGAAGAAGCCGGCGTAGAGCAGGCTGTGCGCGAACAGCGCCATGATCGTTCCGGTCGCCCAGATGATCGGCGCGATCGGCCAACCCGTCGCGCGCTCGTCGCTGCCACTCGCCCGCGCGTGCGACGCGCGCGTCGACGTGCGTCGCCACCGCGCGAGGATCGCCACGCCCGCGCTCGCGAGCAGCGTGAGGTACGTGAACGCGCCGAGCAGCCCCAGCTCCGCGAACACCGTGATCGGCGTGGTGTGCGAGGCGGTCAGGCGCGGATCGCGGTTGCCCTGCTCCAGCTCGCGCGCCCGTGCTGCCGCGTCGAACGTGCCGATGCCCCACCCGAGCACCGGTCGCTCCGCCGCGAGCGAGATGCCGGTACGCACGACGTGCTGTCGGCCGTCCTCGTCGCTGCCGGAGAGCGCGCTCGCCGCGAGCGGCGTCCCCACCACCACCACGACTGCGACCAGCGCGGCCAGCCATCGACGCGGCGCGGGCGGGGTGGTGAGCAGCGCCAGCAGCACGAGCGCTGCAGCAAGCGCCACCCAGCTCGACTGCGAGTACGTGGTCCACAGCGCAGCCACCAGCAGCGCGAGCACCGCCACGAGCGCAGCGGTGCCGCGCGCGCGCAGCCGCGCCACGAGCAACCATGCCACCACGGCCACGATCGCCACCACCAGCGCGCGTCCGAACATGTTCGGGTCCCACAGCAGCGAGTTGGTGCGAAAGTCGGGACGGAAGCGGTTGGCGTCGATCACCTTGGGGTTCCACCACACGTCCTTGGCGAGCCACTGGTACAGGCCCACGAGCGCGAGCACGGTGCTGCTGGCGACGAGCGCCCACCCGGCCGCGCGTGCGTCGATGCGCGCATCGAGCAGGCTGCGCACCACCTGGTAGGCGAGCACGAACGGCACGAGGTAGAAGGCGAGCGCCTTGGTGGTCTCCTCGGGAACCCAGCTCCACGTGAGCGACAGGGTCGCGACCGCAGGCAGCAGCGCAGCGCCCACATCGAGCAGCCGCGTCGCACCACCACGATCGGCGAGCGGCCGGCGCGGCGCGGCGCGCAGGTCGACGAGCTCGCGGCGGATCACGATCAGCGCGCCCAGTGCGATCACGAGGTAGAACGGCACGAGCAGCATGGCCGAATCGTCGTCGCCCGTCGGCACCGGGATGCGGATCGTGAGCAGTGCGGCACCGGCGGCGAGCAGCCATGACTCGCGCCCTGCGAGCAGTCGCGCTGCGAGCCATCCCACGAGCAGTGCGACGACGAGCGCCGCGGCAGCTGCAGCCGCGTGGTCCTGCAGCGAGTTCGGCAGCACGCTCCATGCCAGGCCGAGCCAGCCGGCAAGCAGCAGCGGCACGCCGGCGAAGTGGATGCGGCGGACGCGCGTGGTGCGTGCGAGCGCGCCGATCGATGCGGCGATCGCGGCGACGGACGCGAGCAGCTCGGGGGATGCGGAGTCCATCAGTCGATCACCGCGATCGTGGGGGCTCCGTCGGCAGTGCGCAGGTCGGTGCGGTTGCCGGCGAGGTCGACGGCGAAGATGCCGAGCGTGTCGAGCGGGTGCTCGGACAGGTCGAGCGGAACGGTGAAACGCACGGGCACGGTATCGGCAATCGGCGGGCCGACCGGCTGTGCGGAGTGCGCGTCGGGATTGGGCAGGAACGCGCGCAGGTCCTCGAGCGGTGCACCGGTGGAGTCGACGATCTCGAGGCGGGTGTCGGGCTCGAGCAGCGCGAGGCCGCGCAGCTCGCCGTTCGTGTAGGTGGCGCGGTCGAGGCGGCCGATCGGCGGGGTGATGTCGAGCACGGTCGGGCGGGTCGGGGAGTAGACGCGGTCGTCGCCGCTGCGCGTGATCCGGATCCGGTACGTGCCCTCGGGCGCCGCGTCGCCGGCGGTGGTGGTGCCGTCCCAGCGCAGCTCGCGCTTGCCGTCGACGCGCTCGTTGGCAGCGAGGGTCGCCACGGTGTGTCCGGCGGAGTCGACGACGCGCACCGTGACCCGTTCGGCGCGCTTGGTGGTGAAGCGGACGCGGGCGAGGTCATCGGTGTGGTCGCCGTTGGGTGAGAAGTAGGTGGATGCCCACGGTTCGGCGAGCGGTCCGCCGCCGGATTCGATGCGCTGCACGGCGAACACCGCCGCGAGCGATACCGCGGCGGCCAGGAGCAGCAGGACGGGTGCAGCGACGCGCCGGGACACGACGCGAATCCTAGGTGATCACGCGTCGAGCAGCGTGCGTACCCACGTGGCTGCCGCGCCCAGGTCGCCCTGTGCGAGCGCGTGCCCGGCGAGCGGGTCGACGCGCAGCTCGAGCTCGGTGCCGGCGCGGGTGAGCACGTCGCGAAGGTGCTCGATCACCTCGGGCGGCGTGTACGGGTCGCGGGCGCCGGCCGCGGCGAGCACGGTGGTGCCGGTCAGGTCGGGCAGCTCGGACGGCGCGTCGTAGAGCACGGGGCGCAGGAGCACCGCGCCGCGCAGCAGCCCGGGGTGGCGAAGCAGGGTGGCGAGCGCGATGTTGGCGCCGTTGGAGTAGCCGAGCGCAACGATGCGGGCGGGGTCGAGCTCGTAGCTGCTCGTGGCCTCGCGGATGAACGTGGCGAGCTCGTCGGTGCGCAGGCGCAGGTCGTCGATGTCGATGTCGTTGGCGGCGCGACGGGCGAAGAAGCGGTTGGTCACGCCACCCTCGAGCACTCGGCCACGCGGGCTGAGCAGCGCTGCGCCGGGCGCGAGCTGGCGCCCGAGCTGGAGCAGGTCGTGTTCGTCGCCGCCCGTGCCGTGCAGCAGCAGGAGCGTCCAGCCGGTGGTGCCGGGCTCGAACGCGTGTTCGTGGCCCGCAATCGGGGCTCGTGCGGCTGGGGAGGTGGTCACTGGTCGTCGTCCCCGTCGGTCGTGTGCTCGTGCGGGTGGGCGGGTGCCTGCTCGTGGATGCGGGCAGCGCGTTCGAGCGCGTCGGCGGGCCAGTCGGAGCGTGTGTCGTCGAGCTGCGTCAGCCGGGGCTCGATCTGTGAGCGGTACGGCTCGAGGAACGGCGGCAGGATGATCTTGGTGCCGAGCTCCTCGACCGGTCCGTCGACCGTGAAGCCGGGCCCGTCGGTGGCAAGCTCGTACAGGATGCCGCCGGGCTCGCGGAAGTAGAGCGAGCGGAAGTAGTGGCGGTCCACGTCGCCGCTGTTGGGAATGCGCGCGGCGACGAGGGTGCGCAGCCAATCGAGGTGGTCGGAGTCGCGGGTGGCGAAGGCCACGTGGTGCACGGCGCCGGCGCCCTGGATGCCGGGCTCGGCGGGGGCGGGGTCGAACGCGATCCAGCCGCCGCGGCGGCCGTTGCGCAGCTCGAGCGCGCCGTCGGGGCGGCGGGTCGCGCCCATCAGCTCGATCAGCAGCTGCTCGCTGGAGTCGGTGTCGTGGGAGTAGGAGCGCACGCCCTCGAAGCCCTGGAGCGCGTGCTCGGCGGGGATCTCGGGGTGCACGGCGCTGAGCGGGGCATCCCCGGTGGTGTCCACGACGAGCTCGTGGTGGAGCTCCTCGCGATCGCGCAGGATCAATGAGCCGGCGGCGGTGCGCTCGAAGGGAATCGAGTTCGCGGCGAGGCGCTCCGCCCAGAACTCGATCGCTTCCGGCGAGGCGACGCGCCAGACGATTCGGTGCACCATGCCGGCCCCGGCGCGGCCGGGGCGCGCGCCGCGGTACTCGAAGAAGGTGATGTCGGCGCCGGGGTGGGCGAGCTCGTCGCCGTAGAAGAGGTGGTAGTGGGTCGGGTCGTCCTGGTTGACCGACTTGGCGATCAGGCGCAGGCCGAGGATGCGCGTGTAGAAGTCGACGTTCGCGCGGGCGTTGCCGGTGGTGATCGAGATGTGGTGGATCCCGTCGAGCGGCAGCTGGGCGGGAACGTTCTCGCTCGCTCGATGCAGCGTGCTGGTGTGTTCGGTCTGCGCGGTCATGTCGTGGTCATCCTTCCCGTGCGGCGGAGCGTGAAGCGGCTGCAGCGGCGCGCGGTGCGGTGGCTGCACCACGCAGTATAGTTGCGGCCGCAACTAATGCAAGTTGGGGTGCCGATTCGTGACACGCGCGTAACGAAAGTACGGCAGGGCCGAACTTTCGTTACAGGTGTGCGTGGGGTGCGGGCGATCGGTGGCGCCTCGCGCGGGCGATCAGCCGAGCAGGCCGCGCACGCGCGAGGGGTCGAGCGCGCCCTGGGCGCGGATCGCAGCGGCCGGGTCCTGGGCGGCGAGCTCGCGGAGGCGATCGGCACGGGCGGCGGCGTCCTGGTAGCTCACGACGCTGTCGGCGGCGCCGGCGGTGGCGTTCGCCTGCAGGCGG
>JAGQUL010000315.1 GCA_020438525.1 Thermoleophilia bacterium
GAGATCTACACCGACGTGGACGGGGTGTTCACGGCCGATCCGAGGATCGTGCCCGACGCCCGCAAGCTCCACTTCGTCTCCTTCGAGGAGATGCTCGAGATGGCGGCCTCCGGCGCGCGCGTGCTCATGCTGCGCTCCGTCGAGTTCGCACGAAACTACAACGTACGACTGCACGTGCGTTCGTCGTTCCACGACGAGCCCGGCACCTGGATCGGAGAGGCGGACGAACGCATGGAAGACGCGATCATCAGCGGCGTGACCCACGACGAGGCTCAGGCCCGCATCACGATCACCGACGTGCCCGACCGCCCCGGCAACGCGGCCCGCATCTTCGGCGCCTGCGCGGAGCTCGGCCTGAACGTCGACATGATCCTGCAGACCCCGTCCGTGGGTGGCGTGACCGACGTGGCGTTCACCGTCCCGTCGGGCGACCTGGCCCGCGCCGCCGCGACCTTCGACGCGATCGTCGCGCAGGTGGAGGCCGCCGGCTGGCGCAGCGACGAGGAGATCGGGATCGTGTCGCTCGTCGGCGCAGGCATGAAGACCCACCCCGGCATCGCGGCGAAGATGTTCAGCTCGCTCGCAGACACGGGCATCAACATGCAGATGATCTCCACGTCGCCGATCAAGATCAGCTGCGTGATCCCCGCCGACCAGGTGCACACCGCGGTACGGTGCCTGCACGACGCGTTCGAGCTCGCCGACTCCGCCGCGCTGCGCGATCACGAGACCGTGGAGGGCTGAGGCAGATGGCAGACGACACGTCCGCAGCACAGGTGGCATCGATCGTGCATGGAGTGCGGCCGCTCAACGTCGCCGTGGTCGGCGCGACCGGCAACGTCGGCACGACGATGCTCGAGGTGCTCGCCGAGCGAGGCATCCCGATCGCGTCGCTGCGCGTGATGGCGTCGAGCCGCAGCGTCGGCCGCGAGCTCGAGTGCGGCGAGCAGCGCGCGACCGTCGAGGATCTCGCTGCGGCCGACCCGTCAGGGATCGACGTGGCGCTCTTCAGCGCAGGCGGCGACCGCTCGCTGGAGCACGCGCAGCGGTTCGCGCAGGCCGGCGCGATCGTGATCGACAACTCGAGCGCGTTCCGGATGCACGACGACGTGCCGCTCGTCGTGCCCGAGGTGAACCCCGAGGCGCTCGACGACATCCCGCTCGGCATCATCGCGAATCCGAACTGCTCCACGATCCAGCTCGTCGTCGCCCTGCAGCCGCTCCATGCAGGCTTCGGTCTCGAACGGGTCACCGTCACCACGATGCAGTCCACCTCCGGCACCGGCCAGGGTGCGATGCAGGAGCTCGAGCACCAGGCGCGCCTGGTGATGGGCGTGGCGCCCGATGACCCCGAGGTGTATCCGCATCCGATCGCGTTCAACGTGATCCCGCACTGCGACTCGTTCGCCGACGACGGCTTCACCAAGGAGGAGCTGAAGCTGCGCAACGAGACCCGCAAGATCATGGGCCTGCCCGACCTGCGCATCAGCGCGACCTGCACGCGTGTGCCGGTGTTCGTCGGCCACAGCGAGAGCGTCAATGTGGAGACCCGTGACGCGATCGACCCGATCCGCGCACAGGCGCTGCTCGCGAACGCCGCCGGCATCGAGCTCGTCGACGATCCCGCGCAGAACGAGTACCCGATGCCGCGCGACGCCGCCGGCCGCGACGAGGTGTTCGTCGGGCGCGTGCGCACCGATCCCGCAGTACCCGGCGGCCATGGTCTGGCCTTGTTCGTGGTCGCCGACAACCTGCGCAAGGGGGCCGCGACCAACGCGGTGCAGATCCTCGAGGCGCTCGTCGAGCGTGGTCGCTGGAGCTGAGATCCGCTTTGGAGCGTGGAATTTCGCGCTCGATCGGCAGGAAGTCGCGACAATGTGAGGCAGCTCACATCACGAATCCCCGGTCCATGGCGACATGGTGGTGACAACGCCGATGCGGGAGGCATCGGCAGGGACCACTCAGGGGGACATGATGTCTATCTCCACCGCGACCACCACGGCTCCGCTGCCTGCGACCACCGCGACCACGTTCGCCGCAGACTCCGTGAAGCCGACCGATGCCGCAGCCACCGAGGTCGTTCCGGCCGGCGAAGACGTGCCGCAGGTCGAGAGCGCGAAGGGCGGAACCGCGACACTGCTGTCCGGCGGCTGGATCCCGCCACACCAGTATCCGCCCACCCCGATCCAGCCCACGCCTCGATCGATGTGGGACCTCGAAGGCGGCAGCATCCGCGACATCGCTCGCGGCATCATCACGCTCTACGACCAGAACGGCGACGGTCGGGTGAGCGGAGCCGAGGCCGTGCGCGTGCAGCGCGACAACTCGAACGGGTTCTGGTACGGCGGGACGCGCGTCGACGTCTATTCGATGACGAAGCTGCTGTTCGCCGCCGACCGAAACCACAACGGCATGGTCGGCGTGGGCGAGCTGACGCGACACCTGCGCACGTTCGACACGGGGGCCGGCTGGTACGGCATCCGTGGAACGAAGTTCGGGCGCGGCGGGTCGGGTGACGGTCGCCTGTCGGGAAGCGAGTTCAGTCGCTTCATGCAGCAGTCGGGCGAGCAGCACGTCGCGGGCTGGTACGAGAACGACTGGTACCACCGCTACCCCAAGTACCCGACGGAGCCGAGGTACCCGACCTTCCCGCCGGCACCGGTGGATCCGGTCCGGCCCGTGCCGTTCGACGAAGTCGCCATCACCAACGGATCCAAGGTCGCGGCACCCTCCGCGTCGCCCACGATCGCTGCCGAGCCGACCCTGTCCCAGGCTCCGGACACGTCGCAGGACTGACGGCTGCACGACCTGCGAGCCGGTGTCCGCCCCGCTCCTTCCGATGCCACGGCGGGGCAGGCACCGGCTCGCCGTCATCGCGATCGATTCAGTCGACCGTATCCTGATCCGCGGGATCGACCGCAGACACATCGGCCTGCCTGACCTTCTCGCAGGAACGCCGCGCCTCGTCGAGCTCGGCGGCATCGACCCGAGCAACATCCGTACCGGCACCGCAGCGGATCTCGTCGCCTTCGCCGTCGCGAGCTCGGACCAGGTCATCGCCGGCGCCGGCGAAGATGCGATCGGCGCCCGAGCCGCCGCGGATCTCGTCATCCCCGTCGCCGCCGTAGGCGATGTCGTCGCCCGCGCCGAGGCCGATGTCATCGCCTCCATCGCCTCCGTACACCACGTCGTCGCCACGTCCGGCAGTGAAGAACTCGAACGACGAGCCGCCGCGCAGCACGTCGTTGCCGCCGTCGCCGAAGATGAAGTTCAGCCCCTCGCCGCCGCGCACGTCGTCGTCGCCGCCATTGCCACGGACGTAGTCGTTGCCGTCGCCGCCCACGACCAGGTCGTCGCCCGGGCCGCCATAGAGGGTGTCACGGCCTGCGCCGCCGATGATGCGGTCGTCGCCGGCGCCACCTTCGACCACGTTCTCGGCATCGCCGAGCCGAACGTCAAGCGCGACCCGACGGGGCAGGTCGGCCGCGGCGATCTGCGCCGGTGCATCGCCGGTCGAGATGCGCAGCAGCTGCGGGCCTCGCGCATCGCATCGCGCACCGATCCCCGCGTCGACGGGCTCCACGACGCACTCGTCGGGCAGCGCCCGGTCGAGCGAGGTCGCGGTCGAGTCGACGAGCACGAGCTCGTGACCGTCCGTGAACGCGGTCACCGTCGCGGCTTCGTCGGTGCGATATCGCAGCACGCCGTCGTCCGCTCGAAGCGTCGCCGCGCCGGCCGATGCAGTGGTGGCACCCAGAACGATCGCCGCAGCGACCAACGGTACCGAGCAGCGGAGCCTCATTCGTTTCCCCCCTGAAACGAGCTGTGTCAACGCGCCCCCACGCGCGTCCGCCCCTGGTGTATCGGCAGCATGCCCGCATGGCTTCACCGCGCGACTGTAAGGATTCGGTGAGGCCGGCGACCCGACGGCGTCACGTGCAGGATTCCCGCGTTCGAGGCGTCAGTGAGGACGTCTCGCTACCGAGAGCATCGATCCGGGGCTCGTCGGTTCGGCATCGCACCAGGAAGCTCCGCCCCGAGTGCGTCGTTCGTCCCCCAACGCCGTCGATCACGACGACGGAGCCCCGCCGGCTCCGACGGGTCCCGGATCCTGTGATCTCGACGCGGGCGACCGTGTCAGTCGTCGTCGGAGCGGCGGCGACGCGTGACCGCACCGACCACCGACGCCACGAGCGTGAACGCGCCCGTCACGACCGCACCGGCTGCCGCTGCGAGCCGACCCACGGTCAGCGCACGACCGCGTCGTTGATCTTCCTGCCGACCGCAGTGACGTGGCGCTGGAACTTCAGCTCCGCGCCGTCCACGCCTGCCGCAAGCGCGACGAGCTGCGACATGTGCAGGGTCGGCATCTCGAACTTCCGACCCGCCTGCTTCTCCGCCTTCGACTGCCATGCGTCGAGCGACAGGTGGCAGAGCGGGCACGGCGTCACGATGCAGTCCGCGCCACGCTCGCTGGCCTGCTCGAGCGGCTGCGTGACCTCGTTGAGCGCCACAGTCTCGCGGGCGAGCACGATCGGGAACCCGCAGC
>JAGQUL010000316.1 GCA_020438525.1 Thermoleophilia bacterium
GTCGGCTGCTGCGTGGCAGGCACCGCCGCGGCCGGGCCGCCCTTGGCTGCTGCCGCTGCGGAGGACGACGACGACCCGCCCATCGCCGCGCCGGCTGCGCCCTTCGGTACGACCGACGGCTCGTCGCCGCCCGCCGGCGTGGGCTCGAAATCGCGCGACGACACGAAGCCTCGCGTGGCCTGCTGATCGCCTCCGACATCGCCGATCGGCGCGTCGCTGGTGGTCTCCGAATCGCTCTTGGATGCATCGCTCATGGTCGGTTCCATACCCCCGCTTTGCCACAACTACCGATCGGTTCACGGCTCGGGGCGAAATCTATGCCAATCCGCACGACCGCGCCGGGCGGCCCTACGCGGCCGGGTCGCGCTGCACTGCCTCATGCGGGCACGCCCGCGTGCTACCGTCCCCGCCATGGGAATCAGCTGGCAGGAACTCATCGTCGTGCTGCTCATCGTGCTCGTGCTGTTCGGGCCGAAGCGGCTCCCCGAGATCGGCACGTCACTGGGCCGCGGCATCCGCGGGTTCAAGGACAGCATGAACGGTCGCGACCAGCTCGAGTCGAGCGTTGCGTCGGCCGCGCGCGTCGAGCAGGCGCAGCAGGCGCAGGGCGCACCGGGCACCGGTCAGGCAGCGCCCGTCGCGCAGCCGGTTCCGGTCGAGGTCGTCGACCCCGCCGACCAGCCGCGCTGAGGAACCGTCCGTGACGAGCGGCGGCGCCCCAGCTCCAACGCGTCGACGATCGTCGCGCCTGCGCCGCGCGCTCTCGCGATCCGCTGCGGCTGCCCGCGGGGACGCCGCACTCGGTTCGAGCGAGGTCTCGGTCAACGCTTCTCGCGCGCCCGCGCGCCCGCGCGAGCGTGAGGACCAGGTCGCGCTCGTCGATCACCTCGACGAGCTGCGCACGCGCGTGATCTGGTGTGGCAGCGTGCTCGTCGCGGCGTTCATCGCCTGCTACTGGCAGCGCGCCGCGCTGTTCTCGCTGCTCGACCGCCCGCTCCACGACCGCGCGCCGATCCAGACGTTCGGCGTCACCGAGCCGTTCTTCACGAGCGTGTCGGTCGCCGCACAGGCCGCGCTCGTGGCGACGATCCCGGTGATCGCGTGGCACCTGTGGCGCTTCGTGCGCCCCGCGATCGCACCCGATGCACGCCGCACGATCCGCGCGCTGCTCGTCGCGGCGCCGATCCTGTTCACGACGGGCGTCGTGTTCGCGTACTTCCTGATCCTGGGCCCGGCGGTGCGCTTCCTGCTCGGGATCGCGCCCGACTCGATCACCGTCGTGGTGCGGGCGAGCGACTACTACCACTTCGTCACCACCACCCTGCTCTCGGTCGGCGCGGCGTTCTGCTTCCCGCTGCTGCTGCTCGGCCTGGCGCGCATCGGTGTGCTCACCGTGGAGCGCATGCAGGGCTCGCGCCGCGTCGCGTACGCGCTGATGGCGATCCTCGCCGCGCTGCTGCCGACCGGCGATCCGGTCTCGCTCGCGCTCGAGATCCTGCCGCTGATCGCGCTGTACGAGGCGTCGCTCGTGGCGGTGCGCGTGCAGGAGCGCCGGCTCGCGCGGCGCGATGCCGCCGCTACGATGCCTGCGTGATGGCAACGGCTCCCGACTCCCCCGCTCCCACGATGGGCGACGACGACCTGCTGCGCTGGTGGGCACCGCACGCGCTGCCGGTGACCGCGCCGCCCGCGCGTGACGTGCTCGTGACGATCGCGGGCGGGCGGATCGTCGAGCTCGAGGCGAAGGTGCCGCGCGAGCGCGCGGTCGAGCTCGGCGCGACGATCCATGACGAGTGCGTGATCGCGCCCGGGTTCGTGAACACGCACGCACACATCGAGTACGCGGCCTACGACGCGCTGGTCGACGGGCTCGACTTCGCAGGCTGGATCCGCGACCACATCCACCGCAAGCGGCGCCTGTCGCCCGAGCAGATGCGCGCGAGCGCGGTGTACGGCGCCACGGCCGCGGCGCACGCCGGAATCACCTGCATCGGCGATGCGAGCTTCTCGGGCGATGCCGCGCACGCGCTGCACGAGGTGGGGCTGCGCGGGCGCGTGTACCTGGAGGTGTTCGGCGGGGTCGACGACGAGGCTGCGGGCGCCGCGCTCGACTCGGTGCTCGAGCGGCTTGCGGCGCTGCCCGCGAGCGAGCTGGTGTCGCACGGGCTGTCGCCGCACGCGCCCTACACGGTGGGCGAGCCGTTGTATCGACGCGTCGCCGCGAGCGGGCTGCCGTGGATGACGCA
>JAGQUL010000039.1 GCA_020438525.1 Thermoleophilia bacterium
GGCGACGGGCAGCGAGTACAAGCGTCGCCTGCTCAAACTCGAGGACGCGCCGCTCGTGCGGGCGCACCTGTCTTGAGCGCTCGCGGGTAACGAAAGTTGGGCTGACCCCAACTTTCGTTACCTGGGCGCGGCGCTGGGCGGCGCGGGGCCGCGGCGGGCAGTGGTCCGGCGCGCGAAAAGCGTGTGGCCGCCCCCGGACGGGGCGGATGGGAATTCCGGCCGGGCGGGTGCTTCGATCCTCGACACAGGTGGGGTGGAGGCGGCACGATCTGCGGCATGAAGGTTGCCGCCTCCCCCTCCCAGATGCCTGTCCCTGCCGTGATGCCGAGCGTCGCCGCTGCTGCTGCGCCCGCCGCGTCGTCGTCGCCCCACCGCACCGATCACCCTGCCGGCGCGAACCCCGAGCCGGCCCACGGCCAGACCGAGACCGAGCTTGCTGCGTCGTACCTCACGCCGCGGTCGCGAAAGGTGCTCCCCGACGCGCTGCTCGACGCGAAGATCGGCCGCTCCACGCTCGCCGGGTCGCTCAACGACCAGGTCCGCTTCCGCGTGCAGCACACCGGCGGCACCGATCCGCACAACTGGCAGATCGTCCCCGACTCGCCGAACGCCGCGGCGCTCATGCAGACCAAGGCCGGCCCGGAGCTGCTCAAGCAGCTGCGCACCGCGGTGAACTCCACCGGGCACCTCGGCGATCGCTCCAACCTCAAGGGCTTCATCCTGGCCGAGGACGTCGAGAGCGTGATCGCCGGTCGCGCGCTCAGCTGGCTCGACGACCCCGCCGACCCCGACGGCCGCCAGGTCGCCCGCCTCGGCGAGCTCGGCCGCACCAAGGTCGCCGGCCGGATCATGCGCCGCTGGGGCATCGAGAGCGGCATCAAGGACAGCATCGCCCGCGCCGGCGCGTGGAACAGCGAGGGCTGGATCACGTTCATGCCCGACACCGCCCGCGCGATGCTCGTGAACGCCGGCGCCTACGACCCGCACCGAGGCCGCGAGAAGTCGCTGCTGCGCGCCGCAAGCTGGACCGACTACCTGTCCGGCAACGCGCCCCATGAGGTGCAGCACTCCGTGAGCGATCCCACCCCGACCGCGTACGTGGGCGACGCGCGCTGGATGGAGGAGGGCACCGCGAACGTGTTCAGCCGCACGCCGGTGTTCCACGCGCGCAACCGTCGCGCCGCGAACCTGCGGCCCGAGGTGTACGCGTCGCGGCTCGCGCACGAGCCGTCGTTCGATCCGGGCTGGAAGCCGTTCAAGCGGCCCGTGCTCAGCAAGAAGGACCAGGAGAAGTACGACAAGGAGACGTCGCGCAACTACGGCGACTCCCAGGTCGTGCTGCGCGACCTTGCCCGGCTCGCCGGCGCGGACTTCCGCTCCACGGCCGGCCAGGAGCGAGCGTTCGACCTGCTCCAGGGCAAGAGCATGCGCTACACCGCAGGGGTGCTCGCCAAGGCGATCATCGAGCAGCACGACCTCGACCCGGGCGTGTACCGGCGCCTGCGCGAACGGATCGCGAACGCGGTCGACATCAAGGGTGGTGTCGCCGCGATCGCCCGAGAGTTCGGGATCGCGGAATGATCGCCGCCGGGATCACCGCCGCGGCAACCGGACCGACCGGCGCCAATCGACGAACGCTCGCACCTGCAGGCGGGACGACGGAGCTCGATCGCGCGGTGGCAGCGATGACTCCCGAATCGCGAGCGGTGCTTCCCGACGCGCTGCTCGCCGCTCGCACCGGCCGCGGCACGCTCGCCGGTGAGCTCAACGACCAGATCCGCTTCCGCGTTCGCCAGGAGGGCGCCGGGGTCGCCGACTGGCAGCTCGTTCCCGACTCGCCGCTCGCGAGCGCGATCGTGCAGACGCGAGCCGGAGAGCGGCTCGTGCAGCAGCTGCGCACGGCGATGGGCACGATCGGGGTGCAGCACGACCACTCCAACCTCAAGGGCTTCATCCTGCCCGACGACCTCGAGGGCGTGATCGCGGCGCGCGCCGTGGCGTTCCTCGAGGACCCGTCCGAGCCGCAGGGGCTCGAGCTCAAGCGGCTCGGCGCAGCCGGCGACACGAAGGCCGCGAGCGAGATGCTGCAGGGCTGGCGCGAGCCGATGCGCCAGCGCAGCGAGCGTGCCGGGGCGTGGAACGGCGAGGGCTGGATCACGTTCCTGCCGCACACGGCGCGGGCGATGCTCGTCGCGGCCGGGGCGTACGCGCCGCACAAGGGGCGCGAGGGGTACCTGCTCAAGGTCAAGGACCGGGTCGACTACCTCGCCGGCAACGGCGCGCACGAGGTGCAGCACTCCGTGACCGACCGCACGCCCGCGGCGAGCTTCACGTGGATGGAGGAGGGCATCGCGAACGTGTTCAGCCGCACGCCCCACATCCAGGAGCGACTCGCGCGCGAGAGCGGCATGACGCAGGCCAACTACCGCAAGCGCCTGCGCGAGCAGCCCGAGTTCCAGACCGGCTGGGGACCATACGTGCGCACGGGATCCGACACGCGCGCCGAGCGCAGCCAGCAGCGCGAGCGGATGTACGAGAAGTCGCAGGTGATCCTGCGCGACCTCGTGGCGATGGCCGGCGCGAAGATGGGCACGCCCGAGGGCGACGCCAAGGCGTTCGATCTGCTCCAGGGCAAGACGCTCTACTACGTCCCGGGGCGGCTCGCGGACGCGATCATCGCCGAGCACGACCTCGATCCGAAGGTGCGCCCGCACCTGCGCGAGCAGATCAAGCGTGCGGTCGACCTGCCGCACGGCGCGAAGGACATCGCCGCCGAGTTCGGCATCGATCGATAGATCGTTCAACGACTCACGCATCGATGCTACGATGGGTGGTGGAGGTGATCGTCGATGTCGTCAGTGGTCGTGTCGAGCAAGTATCAGGTCGTGATCCCGAAGGAGGTTCGGGAGCGACATGGCTTCAAGCCGGGGGACAAGGTCGTCTGGTTCGAGTCCGGGTCGGGGCTCAAGCTCATCAAGCCGATGACGTGGGAGGAATCGGCGGGCTGCCTTGCACACCTCGAGACTGAGCCATTCGTGCGTGAGAAGGACCACGACGGCGGCGAATTCACGTGATCGCGCTGGATTCGTCGGTCTGGATCGAACGATGGCGCCGACCGGCGCTCGCGGCGAAGATCGACGCCGCCGTCATCGAGCGAGGCGGTGACCTCCATCGCATCGTCGTGCCTGCCACGGTGGCATTCGAGACCCAGCGCTGGCTGATCCGGAACGTCGAGGACGAGCAGGTGATCGACGCGCTCGCGGCCCTGCTCGATCGGCACGATCGGGTCGCGATCGATGCTTCGCTCGCGCGCCTCGGCGCACTCACCTCCGTCACCACCGGCCTCGCACACGCCGACGCCATGATCCTCGCCGCCGCGCGCTCGCGGCATGCCACGCTGCTCACGTACGACTCCGATTTCGAGGGAATCCCGGACGTCGTCGTCCTGCAGCGCTGAGATCCGGCGGCACCGCGCGGCGCGCATCCTGTAGGTTCGAGGGGCCCCGGCGCACGCGCGCGCACGACAGACACTCCCCGGTCGCGCACGGTCGCCACTGACATCCGACCTTCAGGAGCTAGCTCATGGCAACGCGTGTAGCGATCAATGGTTTCGGCCGCATCGGCCGCTGTGTCTTCCGCCGCATCGTCGAGCAGGGTGGTGACGTCCAGGTGGTGGCCGTCAACGACCTCGTCGACAAGGAGACGCTGCTGCACCTGCTCAAGTACGACAGCGTCCAGGGCCGCTTCGGCGCCGACGTGGCACTCACCGACGACGGCTTCTCCGTCAACGGCAACGCCGTGCGCTGCACCGCCGAGAAGGATCCGGCGAACCTGCCGTGGAGCGAGCTCGACGTGGACGTGGTGATCGAGTCCACCGGCTTCTTCACCGACGGCGAGAAGGCCAAGGCGCACCTCACCGCGGGCGCGAAGAAGGTCATCATCTC
>JAGQUL010000317.1 GCA_020438525.1 Thermoleophilia bacterium
CCGACGAGCACGTCGTCGACGAGCTCCACGATCACGCCGAGCGTGGATCCGCAGACCGGGCCCACGTCGGTCATGGTCTCCTTGGCGTACGCCACGAACGTGCCGTGGTCGGGGTCGGAGTCGCCGCTCGCCAGCAGGCGCGACGCCTCCTCGATCACTGCCGTCTCGGTGCAGCCGCCGCTGAGCGCGCCGACCCACTCCTCGGGCCCGGCGATCGCGAGGCGCGCGCCGACCCCGCGCGGTGCGCTGCCGTCGGATTCCACGACGGTGGCGAGCACGGACGAGCGGCCGTCGTCGAGCCACCGACCCAGGGTACGTGTCACGTCGCGCAGGGATGCATCCATGACTGCCACCCTATCGATGCTCGCCCCACGCCAGCCCACGCCAGCCTGTGCCAGTCGGCGCCAGCCCGCGCCAGCCCGCAAGTTTCGCATCCCACTGTCGGAATCCGACACTCACATGCGAAACCTCCCCGGCGCCGCGCAACCATTGCACGGCGTGCTCGCCAATCCCGTGTGCGCCGTCGCAGCAAGTCGTAAGCATTCCTTCAGGACCGTTCAAGACGTGGGATTCGCTGCCGATGCAGCCAACGCACCATGCGATTGCATCTGCCCCGACATGCTCGCCTTGCGGCACTTTGCGTGACGTTCCTCGTCGCTGCGTGCGCGCTCGTCGTCGCCCCTGCCGGTGCATCCGCGGCCACGCAGGGATGTGCGGACGACGCGTCGGGCGTCAGCGACTACACGGCGTCGTGGGAGGCCGACCTGCTGCGCCTCACCAACGAGCATCGCACCGGCATGGGGCTCGTGGCGCTGCAGCTCGACACCACGCTCACGCGCGCCGCGGTGTGGAAGGCCCGCGACATGGCGCGCCGCGACTACTTCGCCCACGACGACCAGGCAACCGCGACCGCTCCCGCGCGCACGCCGTGGGAGCGCCTCTCTGCGTGCGGCTGGACCACCGGCGGCTCGCGCGCGGAGAACATCGCTGCCGGCTACAGCTCGGCGCAGTCGGTGATCACCGGCTGGCTCAACTCGCCCGGCCATCGCGCGAACATCGAGAACGCCGACATGCGCTACGTCGGGTTCGGCGTGGCGAACGGGACATCGTCGACGTACGGCACCTACAGCGTGCAGATGTTCGCGAGCGTGGCCGGCCCGTCGTCGACCACCCCGATCAGCACCACCCCCACGACGACGACCGGCGGTGGCGACACCTCCGGCGGCGGTGGCGATACCTCCGGCACCGGTGGCGACGGCTCCTCCGGAGGGACCGACACGGGTTCCGGCACCGACGGTGGAACGCGAACGCCGCTCGAGCAGGGTGGCGGGACTGCCTCCACGGCGATTGCCGACCCCCGTGCTCGGGTGGTGCGCAGCAGGTGCCGCGGGCGGCTCGCGGTGCGCGGCTGGTGCTACCGGATCGTCGTGACCGGGCGGGTGTCGTCGAGCGAGGCGAGCGGGCGCATGGTCGTGATCTCGCGGCGATCGGCGTCGCGGCGACTGGTCCGGATCGCGCGGCTTCGGACCGGCAGCACCGGGCGCTTCTATCGCTCGGTCGCGATCAAGCCGCCGGCGCGCAACACCGGGCTGTGGCTCCGCCGCAATGCGACGACGATCCGGATCGCAGTCGCGGCGTCAACGACCGCGTCGGGCACCACGCGCTGGACGACGAGCCGAGTCGCGCTTCGTCGCCGCTGACGCGCCGCCGCGCGAGCCTCGACGAGCCTCGACCGTCACGCGGCCGGCACGGAGCTTGCTGCCGGCCGACTGGTCGAGCCCGAACGTGACCGGCATGCCGGGGCGCAGTGCCTGGTCGTCGGCGCCGATCACGGCGCGACGGTGGAAGAAGACGTCCTTGCCGCCGGCGGACTGCTTGATGAATCCGAACCCGCGGCGCGGGTCGTAGGCGCTGATCGTGCCGCGGCCGCTGCCCACGGTTGCGGCGCTTGCGTCACGCGGCGGAGCGGTGCGCTTGAGGGGAGCGCCGCGCCCGTTGCCGTCCTGCTCGAAGGCCGGGGTGAGCTCGCCGCTGCGCGCGGCGCGCTCCTCACGGCGGGCGACGCGCTGGGAGTTCCTGGCGGTGCCGCGGGGGCGCGCCGTGTCGCTGGTGCGGTCAGCGGAGGCCGAGGCTGCGGCAGC